>JBHLPB010000116.1:0-7871 GCA_048939905.1 Promethearchaeota archaeon | reverse complement strand
CTACCAGCCCCACTTGGTTGGATACCACATGCCAGAGCCTGGCCTCCGCTGCGTTATCCACCGTGAATCTCTCGTATGAATCACCAGCTTGTTGTGGCCATGCAGATACTGTCACCAGTAGATCGGCGCCTTTCGCAGCTAGTCTGGAGCCCAGCATGTGGGCCATGTCGATGCAGATAGCCAGCCCTACCCTACCAAAGGGGCTGTCGGCAACTACCAACTCTGTTCCTCGCTTCCAGCTGAGATGCTCGTTTCCTCCACCGTGCTCTGCGTCCCACAGGTTTGTCTTACGATACTTCCAAAGCAAGCCCTTTGGACCCAGGAAGACGCTGGTGTTATACGGGAGGCCTTCTTCGGATGCCTCGGTCATGCCGAATACCACGTGGATTCCCAGCTCTCTCGCCCTGACAGCGATTCTATCGGTGCTGTTCCCGGGTACCGTTTCGGCTGTGTCCTGCACGTATCGGAGCTCGGCTCGTGTCGGCTCGTGTACAGATAGATACCCCCAGCTGGGGTTCTGCTGAAGAGAAACCTCAGGGAAGACGATGAGCTGTGCTCCTTGAGCCGCCGCCTCTTCCATGTATCTGAAGAACGTCTGCAGGTTCGCTTCCCTGTCCAGTGCTGCGTTCATGCAGACCGTTGCCACCTTTAGTCGTGAATTTGTTGCAATCATTGTGTGTGGCTCCTCCTTTAGAGTGCTTGAAGGCTCAAAGGTTCAGACATTCAACTCAGAAACTAGCATTAGGTCGAAGTGAAGAAAAGAGTATGGGGAGGTTACTTCTCTCGCCAAAAACAACAGAGAATCGAGTAAGTGTCGTTGTGGGAGATGTGCGCTGCGCGTGACAGGCCTGCAAGCTGCCACATTTTCCTTCTACCAGGCTAGCTCTCTCGGACATGTGATACGACGGTCACATCCGAAATATGTTGAGATAGCAACGGTTAAAGGACAACTCATGTGACAAACAGAGTGATGTAGATTGCAGTTCGGTCAAGAAGGCGATTTCGCCTGGATTCTAAACATAGTCTGGGTCGTATTCTTCATAGGATACATGTTGTATGGTGCCAGGCTCCAAATATGGCAATGGTTGAAACAGATTGAGGCAGGTCTCCTAGAGATCAAGAAGATGAGAAACGACTCCAAAGAGGCTGCAATAAAGACCTTCATGGCATATGGTAGAAGCGAAGAGGAAGTGACACGCGAGCTGGAGCGCTGGCTGGACTACTTCACAATCATGCCAGTAGACTTGGACCCTGCAGGCGTTCTAAGACGGCTTGATCACCTTCTCGACGAGCGAAGAGATCGGTTCCAAGAGTTCGTGTCCGAGTTGGCTCCTGATGCTACATCTTCACAGCAGCAAACATTGGAGAACACTCTGGAAGTGTCACAGGTCCTTGACCTGATCTACAGGGTTGTACGGCACTTCTTCATTTTGGGGAAGAAGACTGGCAGTCAAATCATAATCATGCAGATTCACATGCAGATGCCTGATATAATGCGACTTGCCAAGGCATACTTCGATGCTGTCGATGCTTTCTCTGAAGGAAAGCCGATTGGTGACGGTATTGGTCCCCTTGTCGTGACAAAGTTCGCAAGAGAGTATGGAGGTACTCCGGAAACCTATGTTCATGAGGTGTCCAGAGAAGTGGGCTACTATCCCATAGAGGTTGAAGGGCGAACGGTCTACGCCCTTCGTGCTACTGGCCCAGGAGGAACCGTAGGCAAGCCCGGTTTCGCAGTCAAGAAGATTGTCGACGAGAACAAGGGTAAGATTGCTCGAATAATCACAGTGGATGCAGCGCTAAAGCTCGAGGGAGAGGATATGGGCCGGGTTTCCGAAGGGACAGGTGCGGCCATTGGCGATCCTGGACCGGAAAAGCATGCTATTGAGCAGACTGCGACTGACAATGAGATTGGTATCGAGGCCATCGTAGTCAAGGAAGATGAAGCGGCTGCGGTCGGAGTGATGGACAAGAAGATTCTCGATTCAGTCCCACATGTGATTGAGAGGATCAAAGCGGCGATTATGAAGAGAACCAAACCGGGTGACAGAATCATCCTTGCTGGAATTGGCAATACGATTGGAATAGGACTATAGGGTGCTGAAGATGAGCATAATGACCAAGATAATCGGGGCAGTAACTGCGGGTGCCGGAGCTGTGATCCTGTTCTATGGAATATCAAATCCCGAGATAGACTTCCTTGTCTACTTCGTTGGACTAATCGTGATGTCTATAGGCTTCTCATTGTTCAATGCAGGCAGGACTGTGCAAGAGAGGAAACCCCCACCGCCAACTGTGACAGAGATCAGATGCGACGGTCCAGAGTGTACATTCAAGGAGATCAGGGACTTCAAGAAGGGAGACTACATTCTCAAGCCTATCGAGATTCCGTGTCCCAAGTGCCAGGGCACCATGACCGTACATGGCGTCTACATGGTGAGAGAAGAACCTGAGCAGAAGTATGCAGTCTAGGGTGGTCTAACAAGCACAACTCCTTCCTAGTCATAGCGGAAGTGTCCGCTAGTCTGCAGATTGATTCACTATCCTAGAGTTGTTACGATGGGGCCATCTTCAGCAACGAAGAGACTATGTTCGAACTGTGACACCATGCCGTCCTTACCTTCAATGAGAACGGGGTAGTCCCTGATTGCTCCAACCCGTAGGAGCGTATTGAGAGCAGCAGTCACATTGACCTTGGAGCTGTCTAGCCATCTTGCAGCCCATGGCAACGTGCCGAATCTCTGACGAGCTGCTTTCCGAACTTGATTTGTAAGGCTGTCCAACTTTCTCTTGTTTGACATTATGTTTGAGAAGATATAGGAGTTAGAACTAGACTTGATGGTACCGTTTCCGTCAGTAGCAAATGGTTCTATCGCATAGGTTTCACCTAGTTTCATCCTAGGACTTCTCCGTGTGCGAACGTTCGGCACGTTGTTCCCAGCATGCAGATTCCACGGCCTCATCTGATGGCCAGACAACTGATGAATAGGTCTTAGACCGTGCTTCTTGATGGCCCGTTCTATAGCTGCTCCCACCTCTCCCACCGGTATCCCCGGCCTAACCACTTCGATTGCGGCATCTAGTCCGGCTTGCGCTGCGGCAATGAATCTCTCGTAAGAACCATCGAGATCGATTGTCACTGCTGTGTCGGCTATGTGCCCGTTCACATGCGTCCCTACGTCCACCTTTACCAGACCCTTGTCTGGAAATATCCTCTTATCGCCGTGGGGGCTCGTATAGTGTGCGGCCTCCTCATTGATTGACACATTTAGCGGAAATGCTATGCCGCCTCCATACTCGAGGGTCTTCTTCTCGGCTAAGGTGCACACCTTGAGTACCTTCACGCCTGGCTTCACCTGTTGGGCCGTCTCTTTCAATACTCGAGCCGCGAGTCGACCAGCTTTGATGAAGTCTGGGTGAGGAGAGGACACAACGACAACCTCAGCAATCCCGCTGCATGATGTAATCTTAAGGAGTTCTATACCTGAGCTTTGACCGGCTGAGTGATTAATATAAGTCAGGAAGGCGAAGTCGGGTCAAGGTCCCAGAACTAGAATCACCGGAGGAGGACAATGATGAAAGTAACGTATCTAGGTCATGCATCGTTCAAGATTGAGTGTAGAGAGAACGTTGTCTACATAGATCCATGGCTGACTGGTCCCACATCACCGATGAAGGTTGTCGATGTGGAGAAGGCAGACATAGTATTGGTAACACACGACCACGGAGATCATGGATATGCAGAGGCCATTGAGATCTGTAAGAAGACCGGCGCATACTTCGTCGCAATCAACGAGCTTGGGATCCAGGCGAAGAGTGATGGAGTAGAAAACGTACACACGCTAAACATTGGTGGAAGTGTCGAGATCGGTGACATCAATGTGACACTGGTCCATGCATTCCACTCATGCGGGAAAGGCGCTCCTACTGGCTTCATAGCCGAGTTTCCTTGTGGGACTGTATACCATCCTGGGGACACAGGGGTCTTCTCTGATATGCGACTCTTCGGAGAGATGTATGGGATTGACTTGTTTCTAAGCTGCATTGGTTCATACTACGTAATGGATGAGTATCAAGCGGCCATGGCAACGAAACTAGTGAATCCGAAGGTTGTAATCCCTATGCATTACGACACCTTTCCGGTAATCAAGGCAGATCCTGAAGATTTCAGAAACAAAGTCAGTCAAGCCGTGAAAGACGTGAAAGTAGAGATTATGAAGCCGGGAGAGAGCATAGAGCTGAAATTCTAGACCAATCTGTTGAAAGCGCACTTGAGAAGACTTATGAAAGTTAGACGCATCTAAGAATTGTCCCGACCGTTTCCGCGTGTGGTCTTGGCATCGCAGTAGTTGATGACAATGGAGATGAGTCTCTTCTTTCGGATTGCATTCGTTCTTCTTTGGGTCTGTTTGGGAATTGTCAGAGGGTATTATGGTCGAAAGACAAAAACTCACGATAGTCTCGTAGGAATAAAGGAGAAGCTGAATACAGCGATGGAGGAGGAGGGTAGATGGTTCATGATCCTTACCGCGGTGCTGACTGCGATAGGTGGAATAGGGCTTGTTCTCTATCTCTTGGCACCGCCTTGGTGGACATGGACTCACCTTCCTCTCGTTGAATGGGCTCAATGGCTCGGAATCGTGTTTGGAATTGTCCCTCTCTTCTACTTGGTCTGGGTCCACAGGCACCTTGATACGCAGTGGTCAATTGCGCTGGAACTGCAGGAGAATCACAAGTTAGTCACTAGTGGACCCTACAAGAGAGTAAGACATCCCATGTATCTCGGCATCTTCATCTACACGATGGGATTGATTCTAATCTCGTCCGATCTCCTCGTCTTGGTCTTCTTCGCGTTCTCAATCTGGGTGAACTACAAGAGAATTCCAAGAGAAGAACAGATGATGATAGACGAGTTTGGTGATGAGTATCGTGAGTACATGAAGCAATCTGGAAGGCTACTGCCTCGTCTTCGTGAATCTGAAGAAACTTGAGCTAGACTCGTCCACAGCCTAGAAGCAATTCGACAAATCGACTGAAATGAGATAGTGGCCGATGCCTGTGCCCCATACCACTAACTCCCAGCTTCACAGCATCGGAAATGCATCCGGCTCTGCTGAGTTGTCTCGTGATGGGCATTGTTGGCATCGACCTGCCTGTCAATGTACGAGACCTGGGTGACCCACGGTTCATCTAAGGACATCGTCCCCATCCTGTGAGTCCGTTGTGGCTCGTCCTATTGGTCCTTGACAAGCAACAGTCCAGGCTGTCAACCGTCCCTTGCGCAACACGTCACAGGTAGAACCTCAGTGCGCCCTCGTGGACGGGCGTTTTCTCCTGAACGGTACAATATCTGAATCAATCGTTATTAGCCTTATCAATTGGCGCCCAAGGATAATCACCTGGCTTCACCAAAAGGGCACTATCAGTGCGCGGACGGTGCTAACGACATGTTCAAATACGTCACACTCGCAGACAGAGCTTGTAAGGCGGCACTGAACAGGATTCAGGCGCACTTTACAATTATCAAATCATCATATCACGAGCCACGGGTTCGCTGACTCCAATATCAACGAGTCACCGAGAAGCCGTCGCAAATGTCTTCGGACACTTATCATTCATCAGATCATCAGAATCACAGGATTATCATTACGATTGCATAGGACAGACTCATAGTCAGACTCAGCTGGTATATCACTGGTCGAAAATGAAGAGATGGGAGATAGCTCTAAGCACGTAACGAGTCGAATAATGAAGGGCTGTGTCTGAATGACATAAGAGGGCACGTGGCACTACGTCATAGGAGACACCATCATTGGGAACAGACTTTGATTCAAGTACTGCAAAATACGTGATAAGAGCCAAGATTGAGATTGACGGAGTAGTTGACAAGCCAGACGTCGTGGGGGCAGTATTCGGACAGACAGAGGGTCTCTTGGGCGAGGACCTAGACCTCAGAGAACTACAGCGCACAGGGCGAATTGGAAGAATCCAGATTGCAATTACGTCAAAGGGCGGAACTAGCAAGGGTGAGATTGTCATCCCCGTTTCCCTGAACAAGACTGCAACAGCAATTCTTGCTGCATCTATCGAGACTGTTGACAGAGTTGGGCCTTGCACAGCGAAGGTCACTCTTGAGAAGCTAGAGGATATTCGAGGAGCGAAACGTCGAAAGGTTGTGAGCAGAGCGGTTAGTATCCTGAAGGGGTGGGAGGAGGAGATTGCACCCGGAGCAGGAGAGATTACAAGTGCTGTCACAAAGGCGAGAAAAGGACCCATAACCAAGTATGGCGCCGACAAACTGCCTGCGGGACCCGAGCTCACTAGCAGTGACGAGATAATTATCGTCGAGGGTAGAGCTGATGTGCTCAACCTGATGAAGTGCGGCATCAACAATACAATCGCTGTAGAGGGCACACGTGTACCAAAGACGATAACTGATCTAACCAGAAGATCGAAGAAGAAGGTCATAGCATTTCTTGATGGGGACAGAGGTGGCGACCTGATTCTGAGAGAACTCATGCAAGTGGCCAGGGTTGACTACATTGCAAGAGCCCCCGAAGGTAAGGAAGTCGAGGAACTGACTAGACGAGAAGTCATGAAGGCCCTCCAGACACAGATTCCAGCCGACCAAGCACTGGCTCTGGTAAGTGGTAGAAAGCCACGTGAAGCCAAGAAACGACCTGCGAAGGCCAAACGGGAACCCAAGCCTAGAAGAGCTGAAGCTCCGGTAGACAGGAAACCGAGAAAAAGCCCGCGAATGGTGCGGGAGAGCGTGGACGATGTCTACATCGAGAAGATAGCCGAGATCAAGGAGGCCTTCAAGGCTACCATATTCGATTCCAAGAAGAAGGTCATAGTGGAGTGTGGCGTTGCTGAGCTGGCTAAGACTCTCGAGGGTCTTGATGCAGCCGATACTATCGTCCTAGATGGAGTGGTAACACAACGCCTAGTAGACATGGCTAGTGCCAAGAAAGCTCGACTCCTCATTGGGGCGGCTGTAGCAGACATCGAGAAAAGACCACCAGGTCTAGGGATTATCACGTTTGATGAACTAGGTCAGTAGACATTGGAAACTGGACTCCAGTAATACTCACAGTTTCATATTTGGTCCGGAACGGGCTTACGAGAGACTTGAAGCTCGATATCTCAGATGCGATTATAGATGACATAACATCGACAGCAGAAGTACCAATCTCAAGTGGACCGTTTGAGAGAATCATTGGTCAAAAGCATGCTGTCGCGGTAGTGCGTTCTGCAGTAGAGCAACGAAGACATGTACTGCTCTGTGGACCTCCTGGAACAGGGAAGTCTCTCATTGCGAAGGAGGCCTACACTCTTCTTCCGGAACCCCAGGAACAGATTCTCGTATCCCATAATCCATCTCAACCCAACCGACCAAGGGTTGTCGTGTGGAAAAGGGGCCAGTGTAGGGAGGAGGAGCCAGAAGGTATACCCAACACGGTCTATGTCAGACCTGATGACCTTCCGTTTGATATCGGTGTGCGAATGGGATATCGTTGTTCAAAGTGTGGAAGCTACTCCCTGCCAAGTCAATACGTCTGCATGGAGTGCGAATCACCGAAGCGATGCGACTGGACTGCAGAGGGAGCAGAGGAATATGCATCCTTCTCAGGGCTCTTCCGAACCCTAGATGTCATGAAAGAGCCAGCGCTTAGGAGTGTCACCAGACGGGAAGAGATTGAAGGCACTCTTCACACCATTACTTACGACAGAATCGGCGAGGATACGATAAAGGTGGTATGCCGTCGTAGTGACGGAATGGGACCCATAGTCTCACGCAATCAGGAATACCCAGACCTTGTTCTGGTTTCTCAGAATTCTTCTAGATTCATTAGGGTGAGTGGGGCAAG
>JBHLPB010000115.1:0-7882 GCA_048939905.1 Promethearchaeota archaeon | reverse complement strand
GACCTAGATACAATTTCGCCAACGTCACGTAGATCGGAGAGGTCTTCCAGAAGATGGCCAGACTTCTCGTGTTTTGTTTGCAGGTAGGCCTCATTGTACTCTGTTGGCTCCACAACCAGTGGAACTCGCTCGTCAATCTTCACGCCCGCATCCATCAACTGCCGTAACTTCTCTGGGTTGTTTGTGAGTAGTCTGATTGAATGGATCTCCAGGCTGCTGAGTATATTTGCTGCTATCCCATAGTCTCGCTCATCCGGTTTGTAGCCTAGATGAATGTTCGCCTCAACGGTATCATATCCTAGGTCCTGAAGTACGTAAGCTCTGATCTTCTCAGTCAGGCCGATGTTCCGACCCTCTTGCCGCAGATAAAGTAGGGCGCCGCAGCCTTCTTTCTCAATGGTCTTCAGTGACTCTAGCAGCTGGTCCCTGCAGTCACACCTTTTACTACCGAGAGCATCACCGGTAAGGCACTCTGAGTGCACACGGGTCAAGACCCCGTTCTTGCCAACAACGTCCCCCTTTACTACGGCTGTGTGCTCCTTTCCGTCGCAAGGACTGACGAAGCCACATATCTGGAAATCCCCAAACCTGGTAGGAAATTCAGCTATTGCCATCAACTGAACACAACACTCATCTGTAGGACAAACGGCCGCCTCACTCGCCTGTATCAGTCGTTGCACAGTATCGGGTGGAATCGTCATCCAAGAATACCTCTTACGATTCTGGCCCGCTTGGAATACCAAATATACCTTTTCCTGAAGACTCCATGAGGGTAGAAATAAAACGGGGCGTGTTCTGGACTTTTGCGGAGCTGGACAGAAGTGACAAGTGACTTAGAGGACAACTATGCAAAGATTCAGGAATGGTTGAAGGAGAACACCAAACGATTCGCGTTTAAGAAACTAGAACGTGAAGTCATCAAGAGTGGGGTATGCACTGAGTGTGGAGCATGTGTTTCTAACTGCCCCGTGGATGCACTATCAGCAAACTACTCAAGCGGCATATACGTTCCTGAGCTGACAGGCAAGTGCACCGCATGTGGCATATGCTATGCAAACTGCCCTCGAACATACTTCTACAGAGACCACCTACTTGGAAATGTCAGATCTGCATGGAGGGCACGTGCCACTGACGCTGCGGAGGGACGTCAGGACGGAGGCGCAGTGACCGCACTCCTGACTAGCATGCTGAAGAGTGGTCGAATCGAGGGAGCTGTGGTGGTTCAAAAGGATGAGGAGAAAGCTTGGATGCCAGTCGTGAGATTGGCAAAGACACCAGAAGAAGTCACATCCTCTGCTGGGTCGATATACACTCACGCTCCGATTGTGGACGGCGTAAGAGAGGCGTTAAACGAAGGCCTGAAGAAGATAGCAGTGGTTGGCACCTCCTGCAACATCGATGCAGTACATAACATGGCGACCTTGCCCTCAGGCATAATCAAGTCGGTCGCCAAGGCAGAGGCGATAACTCTGGGTCTCTTTTGCACAAAATCGTATGAATATCCTGGCCTTGTGGAGTTTCTCAAGAAGGAAGGGATTGACATCAAGGATGTGACTAGATTTGCCATAGCCGGAGGAAAGATGACAATTGATCACAAAGCTGGCTCAAGCGAATGGCCTGTGAAAGACCTTGAACATATCTCCTCGAGTTCCTGTGACTACTGCCATGACATGAACTGCAAGAACTCTGACATCTCGTGCGGCAATGTCGGTTCTGATGAAGGGTGGACTACGCTGCTTCTGCTCACCGAGCGGGGAGAGAAGGTATTCAAGCAGGCAGTGAAGGACGGTTCCATAGAGGCAGAGCCCGTAGATGAGAAAGACCTCAGAGCAGTGGACAATCTTGCGAGATTCAAGGCCGCACGATGGTATAAGATGAAAGCACACTGAAAGAAGACAGTTGGCATCGACCCATGGTTCTGTCCTAGCTCTGCAACAGGTACTCAGAGGTGTTTAGTATAAGCAAGAACATCCTCCTCACAAGTCGTCCCGGAATGGGGAAGACCACGGTGATCAGGAGGATTGTTGATGAATTGGGTGTTGAGAAGGCAGAGGGTTTCTGGTCAAACGAGATACGAGAAAGGAATCGGCGAGTCGGTTTCGAGATCACGACACTGTCTGGCCGTCGTGGTGTCTTGGCACATGTTGAACTTGCTGGTCGTCCGAGAGTGGGCAAGTATGGTGTCAATGTTGAAGACATTGAAAGAGTCGCCATTCCTGCTCTAATCCGGGCTCGAGAGTCGAATCGCATCATCGTCATCGATGAGATTGCGAGTATGGAGCTGTGTTCACGCCGCTTCGCGCCTGAAGTCAGACGGTGTCTTGACACACGCAGAGTCTTGGCTACATTGCAGCAACGAAGAGGAGGGTTCCTCGACGAGATACGCGCACGGCAGGACAGCGTTCTGCTTGAATTGACACTATCAAATCGAGATCAAATGCCATTGAAGGTGCTCAACTTGCTGAGTGAAGACTAGGTCACCTAGTTCGTGTTCTGAAGTATAGAGCAATTACAACCAGAGTCGAGAGTCCTCCAAGGACTGCTATGATAACGGTCACGGGTAGAGGCAATCCTTCTTCAGTAAGAGGTGTTACTTCCAACTCCATCCAATCAGTGGAGAACTCATTCTGTACTGAAGAATTATCCTTTGCCATCACCCTGTAGTGAATGACATCGGCATGTTGGAACCTCCCAAGGTGGGCCTCGTAGAGATCATTGCCAAACAGAATGAGATCCGTTTCCTCGATTGAAGATTCGTTAGTAGTGTACCACTCGACCTTGATACTCACAATCCCATTGAGGTCCCATGCGTAGGCCTGGACACTAATGTTGTTCTGCGAAGGTGTGGAATACGCTTGGAACATCTGGACATGGTCGACAATCGGGGCCACAGCGTCTGCAAGCACTGTTACAGTGACGATGGCTGAGGATGACTGATTGAAGAAGTCCGTGAAAGTGATTTCGAATTGATGCGCTCCTACTGAAAGACCATCCACTCCAATGCTGATGTTCTCGCCTCGCCAAATTCCCTCGAGGACTAGTTCACCATCCCTCGTCAGGTTGTAGGAAAGTGGATTATTGTCTTCAGCAGACCATTCAAGCGAATGGCCTGTGTAACCTTCCTCGTAAGAGAAAGAGGCAGGAGAATCTATCGTTGGCACGCGGATGTCTCTATAGACGGTCACGTTCAGCGAGTGTGTTGTGTTGCGCCCAAAGTCGTCGAACAGGGTTATCTTGAATGTGTAGTTGCCCAGAAAGACATTGTCCAATGAGTATGTTACATTGTCGCCCTCAGGGTTAGCTAGTGTCCAACTCGTCACTACAACATCTTGCGGACTGTGCATCAGAGGGTCTGATGAGTTTCCATAGCCTGTGTCTTCATTGATGATAGTGACATTGACAGTGTAGTTCAGGGGATTGCTGTCATATACATGCCACCGTATCTCACGGCCGGCCTCGCCAAACTCGAAGGATAGGTTTCCGTGTCCTATGACCACTGGATCAGTCAGGTCAGCAACGACCGTAACGTTCACAGAGCTTGTAGCGTTGCGCCCAAATGTGTCATTCACGAAGAGGTGGTACATGTACCAATGCGTCGCATTGAGGTCGTCTACACTAATCGAGATGTCTGGGAGGAGCCAGTTTCCTCGCTCAATCACAGTGTTGTTGCTAGCAGGATTGCTGGAAGTACGTGTTATGTTGTAGTAGTCAGGATTGCTTTCGGTTATGTTCCAGAGGATTCCGTGGCCGAAGCTACCCTCTTCATACTCAATGTCCGCGGGTTGTTCTATGATAGGTGCTAACTCGTCCCAGATCACGTTTACGAGTACTGTGTCTGAAACGGACTCGTTGTTCTCGTTGAATACTGTGCAGGTGTACTCGAGGACAGCAGGAATCTCGCTGGGTTCGTCCAACAGTCCGTC
This sequence comes from Promethearchaeota archaeon, assembly GCA_048939905.1. Taxonomy (GTDB): domain Archaea; phylum Asgardarchaeota; class Thorarchaeia; order Thorarchaeales; family Thorarchaeaceae; genus SMTZ1-83. The sequence continues at coordinate 3,959 of JBHLPB010000115.1, read as the reverse complement.
AAAGTAAAGATGATTGAGAGAAACTATGATTTCGAATCCATACCACAACATCTCGCTATGGATAGTTCCATTCCTTGTTATTGTGTAGTTCTTTGGATTCGGGTCGACAGGATGCCACTCTATTGATACTCCCATGCTACCATTCTCAAAAGTGATGTCTGGCGGACTGTCAATAGTTGGAGCCGCAGCTAGATAGTCTTTTGACTGTGAAGGATTGTACGCACCAATAGTCCCGCCAAGAATAGGCAAGAGCACTAGCCAAGCTAGAACTGCAATAGTGATTATGTTTCTGTGACGAATGGATACCATAGAGTCGACTTCCATCAAGAACTGCGACTATGCTCAGTGCCCGCTCGAACTTCGAGGCACGGTTTTATACTTTGCTACTGGACAACTCATGTGTGGTCCAACTGCGAGTACATAAAGCGAATGCTGATAAGAGGGCTCGGCAAACTGGACACAGCGCATCATTGTCTGCAACAGAGGTCTGCACATGCCCAAAGCTATCTTTTCGATTTGGTGGGATGACACACTCGGCCCAATGGTTGGCAGAGCCTATCCCGAAGACGACCCCTTGAAGAGTGAAGAGGCGCTGAGCATCTTCATGGGTCATGGTGTCAATCAAGAAGCACCAGTAGGTTACACGAAGCTGAAGCGCGGGCTGGTCATCTCCTATCTGCAGACCCCAAACTGCATCGCCCTATTGTTGGATGAAGATGATGACTCGACTGTTGTGGAGAGGAATCTTCGTCGCCTTGTTCGCGAAATAGACATGGATTCCCATGATTGGGATAGCGAACTCCAGCAGGCTTTCAAGAGAATAAAGACGCTGATTAGCGAATCATCAGGTCCTGAGCTGTTGCAGAAACCTTCTGTGAGTCGTCTTGTCCAGGACATGCATGAGGGCAGAGTAGAGGCCCTTGCTCCCCAGCATGTCCTGAGAGGACGTGTGAAGTACCCTGCCGCAGCTGAGTATTTTGGCCAAGATGAGGAGGAGATTCAGAGAACGCTGACAGATTTGGTCGATGCAGGTGTTCTTGTACCCAAGACATATGGACGGCGTGTTCTCTGCCGCCACTGTGGGAGCGAGGACGTTGTCATCACACTTGTGTGCCCGGAGTGTGGCTCACAGAAGCTACACAAGGTCTACACTGTGCACTGTCCCATCTGCAAGGAAGAAACGCCGACAGTGATTGAGGATCACTTGACTGACGTGAAATGTGTCCAGTGCAAGAATGCGATGAAGGTTTCGGACCTCAACGTATTGGATGTTGAACCAGTCTGTGAAGAGTGCGGCACCGCGTCCAATCAGCCGAAGATTCTGTTTGCTTGTGCGACCTGCGGAAGCGAACTAGAGGGTGCTGACCTTCTTGGCGGAACTGGTCTCGCCTACTATCACTCTAAGAGCCAGGACGTCACTGGTGAGTGAATCACCTCAATGGGAACCGGAACAGTTATGTTCCGCGTCACTCGGCGAAAGTCGCAAACAACAGTTGTAGAGATGGACAGGAATGTCAGATGATGTTTTCAAACTAGGTGTTGTGAAGTTCGGCGCTATCGGGGCAGCTCCTTTGCTCGATCTAATCTTTGATGAGCGAGCTGACAGGAAGGACCTCGAGGTGAGAGTGTTTACGAGCGGAGCGAAGCTTGACGAAGACTCGTGTGTCGACGCAACGAAGATGGTGATTGAATACAAGCCTCAGCTTGTTTTGTCAGTCAGTCCTAATGCCGCTCTGAAGGGGCCAACGAAGTCTAGGGAGATGCTCCACGAAGCTGGGCTCCCAACACTGACCATATCAGATGGACCCTCTGAGAAAGGATTCTACAAGAAAGGAGAGGACAAGAAGAAGGTCAAGACTGTCCTCGACAAGCAAGGATTCTTCATTCTGTACGCGGACGCAATGATTGGAGCTCGAAGGGAGTTTCTCGATCCTACCGAGATGGCCTTGTTCAATTCTGACATAATCAGAGTACTGACTAACACAGGGGTTATGAGATTGCTCCAAGAGGAAATCTATGCAGTCATCGATTCGCTAAAGGAGGGCAAGGAGCCGAAGATGCCTACCGTCAAGGTCACGGCTGAAAAGGCTGTTGCCGCGGGCGGTTTCGGCAATCCATATGCTGCCGCCAAGGCATATGCGGCTCTGAAGATATCCGAGGCAGTGGCAGATGTCACCACCAAAGGCTGTTTCGTGGAACAAGACCCTACGAAGTATATTCCACTAGTTGCTGCTGGACACGAGATGATGAGGATTGCAGCCATCCTTTCAGATGAAGCCAGAGAGTTAGAGAAGGGATCAGACACTCTGCTTAGGACCCCACATACCTCCAAGGGCAAGTTGAAGAGGAAGACGGCCCTTGCAGACGACCTGAAGTAGTAGAGGCTCTTGTTACCGCTTGGTCCTCTTGAGTTGTCTAATGGCCTTACGGGCGTTGAGCAGGATATTCTCTGCCTGCTTCTCGCCCAGACCTGCAATCTTCTCTGAGAGTCTCTTGGGGGTTTCTCCCGCAAGCTGCGCGGCAGAGTCATAGCCGGCACGTCTCAGCTTCTGCTCCAAAGCCGGCCCTATGCCTTTCACTCTTTTCAAAGGCAGCATCTTCTCAAGGTCGTTCCCAAGAAACTCAGTGAATTCACTATCACTCAACCCCTCAGCAGCATCTATTACGTCCATCTGAGTTCTTATCGACTTGAAGTCCTCTTCTTCTAGAAATGCTGATACGGTCCTGTCAACCATTCTCTGGTCAAACTCCAGGGCAAACTGCTCCATCTCAATCTCCCGACCAACTATCTGAGGGAGAGGAGCTGTTCGCCAGAGCGTCACCAAAGATAGGAACACTGCAAAAGGCAGGCCAAGTTCACGAACAAGCACTGGTGGTCGACCCAGAGGCACCTCCAAATACCCGGCGAGAAAGAGAGCAACGAAGCCCGCATAGAACCAGAGGATGAGGGCCTGTCGAAGTCCCTTCCTGCGGGGTGCACCCAGCTCTGACCAGACCAAAAGAACGCAAAGCCCAAGAAGATAGCCCTCAAGGAATCGCTCCCATGCGAGTAGAGGGATTGAGTATACAATGACCTCTGGGACCGCTTCGGTTCCGGCCACGAAGTAGAATGTTTCACCGAAGATTGCCAGGTTTCCGAGGATGAGAACCGCAGTGCTGAACGCCATCTTCCTACCTCTCACATCCGCCAGAACTCCCGCGACAACAACTCCTAGGACCATGAAGAGCAGATGAAGGATTCCAAGTCCTGAGTGTTCCACCAAGGGCAAATACGGTTCTGCCGAGAAGTCCTCGAAGAGCTTCTCAATCCGCATTGTAGTGGAGAAGTACCAGAGAATGTAAGCCGCCAAGAGAAGAACCATTGGACCGAAGTATCTCCTTGCGCTGTCGTTGACAGCTAGGGGATGGAGTTTCCATCTCCACGGCCTTATCGAAACTCCGGCCACAAGGGACACAATCCCGATTATCTCTGGAAAGGGAACCCCCAGAAAGTAGAGTGGAACGCCTAGCTCACTCAAGCTAGCGAGCACCATGTAAATGATGATGCTGAATGAGAAGAACGCCGCAACAATCCGGCCTCGGTATCGAACCACGACGGTCTGATTCAGCAACACGCTCCATGAGACCATCGTACTAGCCAGCCCCGCAAAGAGTATCAGAACGAAGACAGTTTCTAGGTCTGGGGATTGAGCTAGGGGGAATCCCAAGTAGTTGAAGTATATTGCTAGGATTAGGGGCACTGCGGCCGACAAGAGGAGGAAGAGCTGGCCCCTACGAGTTCGATCCACGACCGCACCTGCCACGAAAACCACCATAGCAGCGGGAATTAGACCCAGCCCGAGAAGAAGTGGATGATCGACACCTGGATTGGAGAAGAGAGTTCCGGAGATCAACTGGCTGATGAAATACATGCTGTAGGCAATGAATGGAGAATACAGCAGATAGTATGATGCAGTCCT
>JBHLPB010000004.1:0-31249 GCA_048939905.1 Promethearchaeota archaeon | reverse complement strand
TAGGCCTTCTGGTATTGCTGAAAGGCTTCTAGGTCCATTTGGGGAGCCCCGCCGATATGTGCGATGAAGCCAGGTGTGCATAGCTCAATAGCTGTCCTTTCCTCGCTATTCGTCTTCTCGAAGAAATGACGAACGAGTGCCTTGTTCTCTTCCAACATGATGTCCTCCTTCAAGACCTCAAACACCATGCTTAACTATAGTTAAATAACCACAGAAAGCTGCATTTCGTGACCCGATGAGCCAAGCTAATGGACTTCTGATTCCATAGATCTTCTCAATGATGGCCGACCTTCACCTGAAGCCACTACAGCATTTCATTGCCTCTTCTAGGTGAGTATCTCCGAGTACTCCTGGAGAATCTTCTCTCCCATATTGATGATTCCCCTGCTTGTCCCCTTGATATCCTCCCAGAGCTTGGCCAAGTGTTCTTTTTCAATGCCAGCAATCTTCGATAGGTCATAGACCTCGTGCGCGCGATTGTAGTATCGGAATGCCCCAAAGAAAGCCATGAAGTTTCGCTGAGCTCTCTCATCTAGCAACTCGAAACCCCCTGTGGTGATCGCCATCTCCCAGACTTCAAGGGATATCTCCATCTCGCCCTCTCTCAGGATTGCAAGGATGTCGTTCACTGATTTGGCCAACAGCCGGGTCAGTCGCTTGGCTCTCTCGCGACGACTTGCGTATCTGGCAATCTCAGAGAAGCTAATGGCCAGAGCAAAACCGACGAATGTTGCGATGATCTCAGTTGCGAAGCCTCCGAAGGCGGATCCAACCTCAGGGAAGAACACTGCAACTAACACGACAACTAGGCAAATTGTGAATCCCATGACCCAATACCATACTGAGCGCACGGAAGACCAACCCTCTCGTGCAGCAGACTCTGACGGCGCTTAAATCAGTTGTTCTCAGTGGTATGTGGGATGGGTGGTTCAATCAGACTGGCTAGGGAGTACTAGCTCCCCCAGGGAGCACTCAGTCTTGCTCTGGGCTCTGTCAGACCTTTGCCTCATAGGCTTCCATGCATTTCTCTGAACAGAACTGGTAGCTCTTCTCCCCGATGTCGAGCTGATAATGACCACCAGGGCGCATCCTACCGCCACACTCGTCGCAAGTGACATCAAGCTTGCCGCCAATGACGCTGACGAACTTCTTTATCTTCTCAGACATTGCTATCTCTCCAATCGATTCAGTCGGTGACCTGTTTCGAAGACCTTTCAGTACATCGAATAACAAGTAGACTCCATACTCCTACATAAACAATTGGAACCGCAATAGGAATGGATTGAATCTACTTCTCCAGTCTATGTCATAGACAGCAACATGTTGAAGTCTGCAGAGTCGTACGAGTGAGTAAGGGCTCCGGATGAGATTATGTCCACTCCACTCTGAGCAAAGTCCTTGATATTGTCCTCATCAACCCCCCCAGAGACCTCCAACAGTACCTTGTCACGTAGCCCCTTCTGCTTCAAGACTTCATGGACTCCCCCAACGTCCTGAGGTATGAAGTTGTCTAGCAAGATAATGTCTGCTCCCGCCTCGATGGCCTCAATTGCTTCTTGTAGCGTTCGGACCTCACACGACACTTTCTTACTGAAAGACACTTTCTCACGAGCTGCCTTGACAGCATTCGTGACTCCTCCAGTCACGGCAACATGGTTGTTCTTGATCAGAATCATGTCGTCAAGCGCGTATCGATGGGTGTCGCCACCTCCTATCTGCACTGCACGTTTCTCGAAGTACCTGAAACCAGGCGTGGTCTTTCTGGTGGCCGCCACCCTGATTCTTGGATTCATCTCCCTGGCAGCCTGTACCATCTTGTAGACCTTTGTCGCAATGCCGCTCATCCGCATCACGATATTCAGACATACCCGTTCTACGCCTAGGAGAGTCCGGGCCTTTCCTCTCAGCAACACAACTGGTTCTTGAGGCGATACCCAGTTGCCCTCGAATGCAGAAATCTCGTAGTCGAGACCACTGATCTCTGCTATGGCAACTATCTCCTGAACCCCGGCCAGTACTGCACTGCCCTTCGAGAAGATTGTACCTACTCCAGTTGCATCAGGAGGGACTGTTATCTCTGAAGTCAAATCGCCGGATCTTATGTCCTCCTGAAGGAAGCTCTTCAATGTTTCAATCACTGAGGGGGGAAGTTTAGTCATAGTATATCACACCTCACTAGCGCCGAGAATGCTCAGGGTCTCTCACAATCTCTCCACGAGGGGAAGTTTCACCGAATATCTCAGCTTGGAATGCTTTGAACTCAGTGCTTGGGTCTTTCCAGAGGTCCTTGTGGAAGCCTGCCTTATTGCAGGTGTGCTCGAGGAAAGTCCTCGTATCCCAGCCGTACTCCACGGCAACCTGAGGGAGGAGTAGTCCCCGCATCATTCCTCTGCTTGCGATTAGTCCATCTCTGCCGACCTGCACCAGCTGAAGGAGCTCGTCGAGACTGGAGTATTCGAGTCTACTTGGTGGAGTAAGGACACTGAGTTCAACCACAATCTGGTCCAGCTCTTCAGGACTCACGGGCCTGAATCTCGGATCATGGACTGCCGCATCAATGGCTGAATCGACCGTGGCTTCAATGAGGGACTGAGTTGGATAAGGCCGACCAATACATCCCCGGAGCCTAACATGAGAACCATCCACCACATTGAGAGTCACAAACACTCCCGACTTCTCTACTAGGTTGGCGGAAACATCATCTGGGATGCTAGGCCGACTCTCGTTCCTCACGTACTCATCAACAGTCTGCCTTGCCAATCTCACTAGAAACGTGCCCTCTTCGTCAGAGTACGCGTGGTCCAATCAGTATCCACCGGATTTCTCCAACACTTTCGACCGGTTATGCTTTTCGCATTCACCAGACCTTTCGTACGGGCACTCTACCGACCATTCCGGGGTCAACTAAGAACTCGCCGCGGTCGTAGACAACGTTTCCTTCCACTATGGTGATTATTGGACGAGCAGAAACGGGTCTACCTTCGAAGGGAGTGACCTTGGCCATCGATTGGAAATCCGCGCCACGAATCGTCCACTCTTCCTTGGCGACGACTACGATATCAGCATCATAACCCTGAGTAAGTACGCCCTTGCCGTGTATGTTGAGTATCTTGGCGGGACCCGAACAACAGAATCGGAGGTAGTCAATCCAGCCAATGTTGCCTTTGAACACCTCTGTCAACATCAATGGAACAGTGGTCTCGAGTCCGGGTGTTCCTGCTTCCGCCTCAAGGAACGATGCCGTCTTCTCATCCTTCCTGTGTGGGGCATGGTCGGAGGCGACGCAATCGATAGTACACGTTTTTGTAAGGCCCTCTAATAGTGCCACATTGTCATAGGGGGACCTTAGTGGAGGAAGCATCTTGGCAGTCCCATCCTTATGGGTGAACCCTCCTCCAGACAAGAAGAGATGATGAGGCGTAACCTCAGCAGTCAGGGTCTCCTCGGCACGATTCTCAGCTATTAGACGTGCGGTAGTACCACAGCTGACATGGCATACGTGCAGCTTTCCTCTCACCTGATCTCTCACAGACAGGAACATCTTGAGCGACTTGACTTCGCTTTCGCAACTATGAAGCAGCAGGTAGTCGCTGAGTGTCTTTGGTTTCTTGGTCCTAGGCGCAGCGTCTGGATGTAGCAGGAGTGGTATGTTGTGCTGAGCAGAAAGCTTCATGCACTCAAGTGCTCGTTTCTTGTTATACCTGGTGCCTTTGTCAAGTGGGGCATGCGGATAGACCTTCATCCCCAGAATCTGTGGAAGCATAGTCTTATCGAAGTCCACCGTCTTCTTGGGAATTCCCGCGTAGAAACCGACGTTGATGTAACGGTCTATCTCTGCACAAGCAATCTTTCCTTCTAAGTCCGAGTTGCCAAGTATTGGAGGCTTCGAGTTCGGCATGTCTACGACTGTTGTCACTCCTCCCGCCGCTGCAGCCCTTGTTCCGGTCTCGAAGGTCTCCTTGTCAGACTCGCCCAAGTCCCGCATGTGAACATGAATGTCAATTGCGCCGGGAAGAACATACATACCCTCACAGTCTACTCTCTCGGCTGCGGAGGGTTCACTGTCCGCATTGTAGATGCCTTCTATCTTACCGGAGCTGATTCCGACAGAACGGACAACCTCTCTACCTTCCACAATTACTATGCCCTTGCTGAGCAGCAGGTCCACAGACATGTCAAATGTGTAGTCACGGCGCGTTAAGATTGTGTCGCCGATTTATCACTCAGCACTCTCTGGAACCTTGAATTTGTTCGCAATGAAGCGAGTGAAGTCAGTTGCGCTGATGATTCCAACCAGTCTGTTTCCTTTGCCAACTACAGGCAGAGTGTTCAGGTAGGCATCAAGCATCTTCTCTACCGCAACGGCAATGGAGTCACCCTCAGAGACTAGTGGTGGCTGCTGAATCATTGCGTCGACAACACGAATCTGTCTTACCTGATTCTTTCTGTGCTTGTCGGGAACCTCAACACTGAAGCGGGCCATCGCCTCAGCTACTGCCCGCTCGGTCAGTAGTCCTAGGACTCGTCCGCCATCTGTCACTGGGAGTCCCGAGTAGCCTTTGTCGAGCATCTCGACTCTCGCCTTCACCAGACGTTCAACTGGATTGACTACCAAGAGGTCCTTAGTAGTCATTAGATCGCCCACTGTCACATGTTTGAACTTCTTTACGATTGAGGATAGTTCTGTCTTAGAAATGACACCGACGAGCTTGTCCTCATCGTCGACCACCGGGCAACCACTCATCCCCCTGTCTATCATCAATTCAGCGACATCTGTTATTTCATCATCCGGAGATACCGTGATCACCGTTTCAGTCATGGCGCTTGAAACATGAAGTCTTCCGATTGAGACTGCCACCACCTTACTTACACTAAGTCTATCCGCAATGTCGGCATATGTGAGGATCCCCCGAACCCCACCATTTTGCGTAACAACCAGCCTGTCTACACGCTTCTTGGCCAGAAGCTCAAGAGCCCGAGACAGTCTTTGGTCCTTGTCTATTGTTACTGGCTTTGCCATAATCTGACTTACCTTCAACTCACAGACCTCCTTATACTGAATCATCTGTATTGCTTCAATCAACTAACTTCGGCACACTTCACACAAGTACTGTCCGTCCTCCAACACCAAATCTGTGGAATACTCACCACAGCTATCACACATACCCCCGAAGGCTATTAGTTCATCCTCTTCCTCCTCGTCTCTTGCACCATGATTATTCTGTAGTCTTAGCGACTCGACCAAGATATCGATGAGCTCAGGAGACCAGCGCAGGATATCCCTCGATGTGATAATCCCGGCTAGAGAGTCATTCTTGAGCACAGCTACTCTTCGAATATTGCTCCGTGCCATGACACGCATTGCTTCAGTGAGAGCCATGTCAGGGGTGACGTGCACTAGGGGCGAACTCATTATGTCCTTCGCCTTGGTTGTCTTTGGATTCTTCTCCTCCGCCACTACTCTACGGGCGAGGTCCGATTCTGTTATGATTCCAACTGGGCGCGTCTTGTCCATTATTATGATAGAACCGATATCCATCTCGGCCATTCGCGCGGCCACATCACGTACTATGGCATCTGGTGGCATTGTGACCACATTTACCTCCATCAAATCTCTGACAGACATGGAATGCGTACGGCTAGACATTGATAGTACCTCGGCGCTTCAGAAAGTTGATTCAACTCCCAGAACATCTGGGCTCTGGGGTGCGTCCTTGACTGCCTCATTCGTGCACGGATTTAAACGTGTCTGTGTTGGGTCTCATTAACACTAAGGCACATCAAATACGCCATTAGTGATTCAGAAGGAACATCTTCAGGGAGGCTTGATCTTGCCTCCTCCTGCAGGGAGGACGCGCATCATATCCTCCTGTGGAATCTGATCAAGGAGGTGTGATTTCTCCTCTGGCACCAATCCTTTCAAAGCGTTTGAGATGTTCTTCACCAGCTGGCCCTTCTTCCCTTCACCTGGAATGACCTTTACGTGATACTCAGAGAGAACTGAGATTGCAGAGGGGGGCCCGGACACAGGAATCGCAAACTCATCTTCTAGTATCACTCCCACTGCGAGCTCTACAGGAACTGAGCGAATGTAGTTCTTAGTGCCGTACAACATCACCGCTCCGGCCGGTAAGTACTCTCCCGATGGTGGGCTGAAACTGACCTGCTCTGGGTTGACCCAGTAGGCATCACCGCTAGATATACCATCCTGCCAAGCACGGGAGAACGTGACTGCAAATTGGGCGGCCTCCTTGAGAGTCTGTCTTCCCGGAGGACTATCAAGCACCTTCACAATTACGTAGGGAGCACCATGAAGGGATGCATGCAAGAATACATCATTTGGTTCCATCTGCCGCTTGGCAAGCCTCTCGTTGGTCTTGGCATCACGACCTCCTATGACTAGAAAGCCCTCTGATGAGATGAACCATCGAAACTTCTCATACCACCGTTTCTTCCTTAGCTTCAATGGCCGGGTAATCTTCTCCTTGGGTTCGACTTTGGTCTTCTCCAATTCCTGGAGTTTCACCCGTGTCTTCTCGATCTGTTTCTGTGCCCCAGTCATTTTTGCCTCTGATTTCTTGGCTTGTTCGTACGCCAGTGACGCATTGTCTTGTGCGTTCTGCCTGATATCAAGGTCTACCTGAGTACCAGACAGATTCACCATGATCTTGCCTTGAGAGGGTGTAATCTTCTCTATACTAATTGCAGAAGCAATTCCCTTCTTCCTGCCCTCCTCAATTCTGTCCATTATCTCTGTCCAAGATAGGCCACCCGACCTCGCCTTGGAGATTGTGTCCAGAATCTCCTGGACAAGCTGAAAGTTCGCGTAGATGATCTCCCCGGACGCTCTGAGGTTCTCTGCCTTCTTCTTCAGTCTTTGAATGCCCTCCTCCTGCTTCTCAATTATCCTCTCAAGGCGTGCGCGTTCTTTGACATGGGCGTCCTTAATCTCCTCCTCTATCAATTCAATATCAGAGACTCCGAAGAAGCTGTCGATTGCCTGACTAAACGAAGTAAAGGTATCTCCCGGCAATTCGCCATAGGTCTCGAACGGGAAGGGGAGGAAAGCAACTGAGCTCTGTTCCACCTCAGAGTCGTCATAGACCACTCGTGGCTCATTGATTCCGTTCTTGAACCTCTCTATGAACTGAAAGAAGCCTCCAGCCAAGTCCTTCACTGCCTGAGAATCCAGGGCTGGCACCTTCGTCTCCGGCTCAACACCGGCAAGAGCGCAGATCTCCTCGCAACTAAGTGCATCCAGATTCAATCGACTAGCAAGCGTACGAACAACACTCGCATTGGAGTCCGCAAGGACCGCCTCAAACGACTCCTTCTCTAGTGCCATTACATCGATACCACGAGGAGGAGGAAATTGATACTTGGCCTTTGGTACCACATCGCGGTCCTTCATCTTCCTGTATCGCATAGCCACAAAGATGGTGTCATTGGGATCCAAAAGGAGAAGGTTGCCATTTCCAAAGAGCTCAACGACCAACTTGTGTGAGCTGGACTCATCACCAATCTCAATCACAACTATGCGGTCAAGGTCATGCTGAGAGACTGAGAGAACTCTCCTCTCCCGCAGATACTTCCTCAATGTTGTACAGAACTTTGGAGGCACACGCGGAGCAACACGACGGAACTCCGTCAGATGAATTCTGTGCCCCACCTGAAAGAGCAGCTGAGAGGTGCCACCTGTGGGCTTGTAGAGCTTGAGTACAAAGACATCGCCATACTGATACACATTCTTGACAAACGAGCCTTCTGCAGCCTCTCTTAGCTCTGGCAGGATCAGTCGGATGTCAGTGTTGCTCATTGTTTCCTTCATTTCGGTTCTCCTTCTGACCGAGCGTTTTATAACCTAGTCGATTATCGGGGGCACCAGTCCGTAGGTGCTAGAAGATGTCTTCAGTGATCAATCCCCTCAAAGGCTTCTTCAAGACTATCTTCCGTAGATGGGAAGACTCCCCAGACACTCAACAGACCTATGTCAAGATTTTCTTTGCATTTCTCAGTGCAGTCTTCTGTGGTCTTCAGGGCACCAACTATGCTGGGATTAGGGGATTGGCCTTTGGCCTTCTAGTCTACTCTCTGACCCTGTTCGTGATTGTATACCTTCTGGAGATAGATCCCAAGGACATTGGTGGACGTCAGAAACTCATAACTGCAGGACTTCCCACCTATCTACTACTCTGGGTGCTTCTCTGGACATTGATCTACTCTTTCATTCTACCTCCGGCGATTCTCGCGACTCTCTGAACAGGATGCGCCACCTGCAACACTACAGGAACGAGATAATCTGTATCAGAATGTAGCTCAATAGTAGGAATGGAATCAGGGGAACGGTCCGGTATTCTGCATCGTGGTTGCTCTTCAAGCTACTCGACCGTTTCGTGTATGCAAAACCGAGCAACAGCATGATGAAGAGTTCCAGTCCCCCACCAATAAGAGCCTCCAGTATCGGTGAATCCCACACAGCTAACTCAATACCTGGGCTCAGGATGGCAACAATCAGCAGCGTTTTTGCATCCGCCCCTCCAATAGCGCCAATTCTGAAGAGGAGATAAGATACAGACGCCACAAAGATGACTGCAGTCAGGTGGAGCATTGAACTAGCTGTCAAGTGTCCGGAGAGGACGACCAGACTGAAACCTAGCACACCTCCGACTGCAAGATGCTCATTTCGGACCAAGCGGCTGCGGAGGTCCATAGCACTATAGACAATAAGTAGAGCAAGAGTCACGCCGAACACCAGCAAAGACGTGACTGACAGATTCAAAGTCATCTATGTCTAGTCCCTGTTCTTATCAACCGACGTGAAGACGTTCCTTCTAAAGTATATAATCCCATCAGAATCCTCATCGTTCTGCTGTACAGACAGTAAGAAAGATTAGGCACCTCTTGGGCTCCGAGCTTGTGCGGGGGATAGATTGAAGCGTCCCCCTGAACAAAGTGACTCAGAAGCTGATACAATGAATGACCCTATGCAAGTCATTGAGGACACCGCTGCTCGTCTTCTAAGAATGGCGGCTACGAAGCTGCCCAAGGATGTTGAGGATGCTCTGCGGACCGCTCGCGAGACTGAGACCGATGAGACAGCCAAGACTCAACTATCTGCAATCATTCAGAACATTGAGATAGCTGAGGAAGGCATTCCGATGTGTCAGGACACAGGAATCATAATCTTCTACGTCAAGGTTGGCTACGAATTCCCGTTCATGGGTGAGATTCGAGAGGCTCTCACCAATGCAACTAGGAAGGCCACTGCTGAAGTGCCGCTTCGACCAAATGCAGTGGACCCAATAGTTGGCGGCAACTCCGGGGACAATACAGGGACTAGGATTCCATGGATCAACTGGGAACTTGTGCCGGGGGACACGCTTGAAGTCATAGCGTTCCCGAAAGGCGGCGGGAGCGAGAACGTGTCAATTGTGGGCATGCTCAAGCCGGGAGTCGGCCTGGCCGGTGTGAAGAAGCTAGTCACAGACAATGCCATGAGCTATATGGGCAAAGCATGTTCTCCGAACATAATCGGGGTAGGAATCGGTGGCGGTGCAGACATCGCCATAAAGATCGCAAAGCAACAGTTGCTTCGTCCTATTGGTGACAGACATCCTATGCCTGAGGTGGCCAAGATTGAGGAAGATCTCATTACAGCGATTAATTCCACAGGCATAGGTCCTATGGGTCTGGGTGGCAAGACAACAGTTCTGGATGTGAAGGTCGACTATGCCATGCGTCACCCCGCCAGTCTACCAGTCGGTGTTGCGGTCCAATGTTGGGCGGCACGTCATAGCAAGGCAGTCATATCCAAGGACTTGGAGGTCAGATATGTGACCCATCCACTGGAGGACGCGTAGAATGACCGAGTATCATCTTACCACACCAATCTCTGAAGAAGACGCCAGGAAGCTGAAGGTGGGGGATGTAGTCTTTGTGAGCGGGGAGCACGTCTATACAGCACGTGATGAGGCTCATGAGAGAGCACTGGAGATGTTCGACAAAGGCGAGAAGCCTCCTGTCGACTTCGAGGGAAGCGTTGTCTACCATGTCGGTCCAGTGGCTTGGAAGAAAGATGGTAAGTGGCAGATAGTATCGGCTGGGCCAACCACAAGCATCAGAATGGAGATGTTCGAGGACGACTTTCTACGAAAGTACAAGGCGAGGATTGTGATTGGAAAGGGCGGCATGGGTGAGAAGACTCTAGCGGCTCTCAATGAGGTCGGGGCTGTCTACTGTAGCTTTACTGGTGGCTGTGGAGCCTTAGCTGCAAAGGGACTCAAGGAGGTCCGTAGCTACGAATGGCAGGACCTCGGAATGCCTGAAGCACTATGGGTCATCACGGCCGAGGAGTTCGGCCCCTTACTCGTTACAATGGACTCTCATGGCAACAGTCTTCATGCCGATATGGACAAGCAAGTCGCGGCACGCAAGGCCAGCGTCTATGCTCACATCGGAATCAAGGAATGAAATCCAAACCACAATAGTAAGTCTTAAACGGACCTCCATTGCCCGACCGGTCAGGCTCGGAGAAATCTCTCCATCGGAGGACTCTAGTTGAACTACAAGACGATTTTATGCGATATATTAGTAGTCGGTGCCGGCGGGGCCGGATGCCGTGCCGCTATCGAGGCATCAAGACACAATCTGGATGTGATTATGCTCAGCAAGGAGCTTCTCGGAAAGGCACATACAGCCATGGCTGAAGGAGGATATAATGTATCACTAGGGAATGTTGACCCTGACGACAATCCCGATACCCACTTCAAAGACACAATCACTGGTGGGAACTTTTTGAACAACCAGAAGCTTGCCGAGATACTGGTCAGGGATGCCTCAGAGAGAGTCTTCGACCTGGAGGAGTTTGGTGCCGTCTTTGACAGGACTCCCGAGGGCAAGATTGCTCAGAGACCCTTCGGCAAACAGTCGTGGAGACGGACTGCCTATGCCTCAGACAGAACCGGGTCCGAAATCATGGTCACATTGACAGAAGCAATCAGGAGGACCTCTGTCCGTGTCTTCGATGAGGTGTTTGCTACCAAGATCCTCCTGGAGGGTGATCGAGTCGCAGGCGTGACAGCCATCGATCTGAAGTATGGAGACTACTTGGTCTTCCGCGCCAAGGCCGTCGTTATGGCAACTGGGGGGGCCGGGCGTGTCTACAAGGTGACAAGCAACGCGCAGCTGGATGTCGGTGACGGCTACGGGATGGCCTTTGCAGCCGGCTGTGAGCTAGTGGACATGGAGATGGTGCAGTTTCATCCTACGGGGATGGTCAAGCCCGAGTCTGCCAAGGGACGACTTGTCACCGAGGCTGTTCGTGGAGAGGGCGGAATCCTCCTGAATAGTGAGGGTGAGAGGTTCATGCACAGATACTATCCTGAAGTGATGGAGCTGGCAGGTCGTGATCAAGTGGCACGATCAATCATGACCGAGGTACTGGAAGACCGTGGCTCTCCAGATGGTGGAGTGTACCTAAGCATCTCGCATCTGCCGAGGTCTATCATTGAATTCAGACTTGAGAGCATGATTGAGCAGTTTGAGGATGCGGGAGTTGATATTCGGGATGAGCCAATGCAGGTATCACCTACGTGCCACCATTTCATGGGTGGCATCAAGATAGACGAGGAGTCCGGTACGAATATCATAGGCCTCTACGCCGCGGGCGAATGCACCGGCGGAGTTCATGGCGGGAATAGGCTGGGTGGAAACGCCCTTGCAGACACGCAGGTCTTTGGAGCACTTGCAGGTGAGAACGCAGCTAAATTTGCGAAGGGACACTCGCACACTGGCTTCGATAGGGATACAGTAGTCAAGGAGTTTGAGAAGCTAGAGTCCATGCTGGAACGAAAGGAGGGAATCTCTCCTGCCGATGCGAGAGCCGAACTTACTGAACTGATGTGGGAGAAGGTCCAGATCTTCAGAAAAGAGGAGGACATAGAGTACGCAGTGAAGGAGCTTCGGCGAATCGAGAAGGAGGTCGTCCCCAATATCAAGGTCGATGTTCAGGTCAAACGATTCAATCCCGGATGGCATCAGGCAATCGAGTTTGAACACATGGTGACCACAGCCAGGATGGTCGCAGAAGCCGCCTTCATGAGAAAGGGCAGCAGGGGTGCTCACTACCGTGTTGACGGTGACCCCAATGATAAGGGCTATTACAACATCGTCATCAGGAAGGGCAAGGACGGGGAGATGGAGCTACGGAAGGAGGACTTAGTGATAACTTCAATCACACCGCCATAGTGGAGGAGTAGATGATGGCAAAGACAATCAAAGCGAAAGTCTTCAGGTACAACCCTGACCTTGACAATGAACCATACTTTCAGGACTTCGACATAGAGCATGAGTCTGGCATGACTGTCCTTGACGCTCTCCTTCAGATTCAAGATAGGTACGATTCAAGCCTAGCCTTCCGATGGGAGTGCAGAGGTGGCCAATGTGGTTCTTGTGCCGTGAAAGTGAACACGATTGCACGGATTGCCTGCCGGACCAAGGTGGATTCGAACGAGAATCTAGTCCTCGAACCACTTGAGAAGATGCCTGTGATTAAGGACCTTGTAGTTGATATGGCTCAGACCACCTTCCGGCTCAGACGTATCCGGCCATACGTTGCCCGTGACAGGAAGCCGGAGAGACCCGAAATCATCTATGCCGAAGAGATAGAGAAGGTCAGAGAGATACGCAAGTGTATAGAGTGCAGTGCATGCCTATCAAACTGCCCGATTGTTCATGAAACCTGGGACTATCCAGGGCCCATGATCATCCGACAGATAGCACGTCTTGAGCTAGACCCACGTGATGTAGAGGACCGTGTGGCTATGGCCATGAATGAGTCGGTCTATAGCTGTACGACCTGCAAGATGTGCGAGGATATCTGTCCGAAGAAGATCAAGATTCCATCTCTTGCAGTCGAGCTTCTCAGGGCGAAAGCTGTTGAGGCAGGCTATCCCCTGGCCGAGGGCCAGCAGGGCTTCATCGATTCCATAAACAAGACCGGAAGGGCCGTCCCTGAGAAGAAGGCGCCATTGCTCAAGGACATTGAAACGGCAGAATTCCTCGTCGATAACCCACGAGGTCGTGTTGCATTCTTCACAGGCTGTCTTATCGACTACAGAATGCAGAACACTGGCAAGGCTTTGATTGAGGTCCTCAATCGAAACGGTGTCGATGTGATTGTTCCCAAGGAACAGTGGTGCTGTGCGAGTCCTGCTTTCAGGACCGGTGACCTTCACACAGCCCATGCAGCGGCAAGACGCGTGACCGAGATCTTCGAAGAGGCTGCAGACAAGTACAATCTTGACACGGTGGTTGTTGCATGTGCAGGATGCGGGAAGACTCTGCGTGAGGACCACCGCCCCTTCATCGAAGAAGAGCGCGGTGAACCGCCGAAATACGAAGTATATGACCTCGCTGAGTATATGATTCAGGTGATTGGTAGAGAGAACATAGTTCCGCCCGAGGGAGAAATCAAGCTCAAGATTACCTACCACGAGCCATGTCATCTGGGAAGAGGTCAGCATGTATATGATGAGCCGGTCGAATTGCTAAAGATGATCCCTGGTGTAGAATACATCGAGGACCCATACCGAAATCGATGCTGCGGCGCTGGAGGAGGTGTCCGTGCAGGCCTGCGAGAGTTGTCACAGAAGATAGCTAACACGAAGAAGGAGTACATCGAGGCGACAGGTGCGGAGATGATTACTACTGAGTGCCCCTTCTGTACAATTCAGATAACCGACATCCTTGAGGGGACTGACATTCAGACCCGCTACATCCCTGATCTTCTGGCAGAGTCCTATAGAAAAGGCGATGCAGAATAGAGTCCATCATTACGAGACTATGATTGACTCGCGACAGACCGAACAGGTTACTGTCTCTCCCCTCACAGCGATGCATTCCATTTCGGATCTACAGTAAGGACATACTTTGATTGTCTTGGGAGGAGGACCAGTACCTGTACCGAGAATGAAGTCTCCTCCATCATGGTCTATTCTGCCAGAGAGCTCGCGACCATCCAGAAGGTCAGTCAATATGCGAGTCACGTTCATTGCGTTGACACCGGAGTCTTGGGCAATCTGTTCAATTGAGACACGACGTTTTGCCTGAACCACCTTCTTCACTGCAGTAACAGGGTCTGTCATCACGGCTTTTTCAGTTGGCGGAGGTTTGAGAGATTCACGTGCCTCCGAGAGCCCAGATGGTACACCACCGGCTTCACGTAGCTTAGACCTCAGCTCTCCTGTCTTCTTGTTGTACTCATCCTCCGAAAGCATGCCACGCATGTAGTCTAGTTCGAGGTCCTTGATGGCCGCTTCAATTCTCTTGATTTCTTCGGGGTTGTCCATGAGCTGAAAACCTCCAGCGGTCTAGTGTATCTCCTTTAGCAACTCATCAATATAAGCCGACCTCGGGGAAATACCTGTGACTCTAAAGACGTATCCCTTCTGGGAGTTCATCCAGCAGGAGTCCCTCCGCCTCAGCCTTCCTGACCGCCTTGAGGGCCTTGCTTCCCCCGATATTCTCTAAGGCTCCAGCAACAGTCTGTCTAACAAAGAGGGACTCATCGTGCAGGGCTCCAATCAGTGGGTCAACCGCGGCTTTGTCTTGTCGTTCACCCAGTTGCACAGCTGCGTAGATGCGAATCATGTATCTTGAATCACCAAGACACTCGATCAAGTGTGATGTTGCCCTCGGATCTTCAGTCTGGCCAAGACGGTCAACGGCTCCCAGTGAGATCTGCTCATCCTCACTCTTTATTTCCAGGAGGAGCTCATCAATCATCTGCGTAATCTTTGCAGAAGATTGCTTGATGCTCTTCTTCTTTGAGGGCTTGGCCTTCTTGGTTGTTGCCTTCTTCTTCTCGGTAATCTTCTTAGTCTTGGTTGTCTTCTTCTTCGCCTTAGTCTTCTTAGCTGCCTTCCTCGTGCTCTTCCCGGCCTTCGAAGCGTCTTTTTTCGCCTTACTCTCTCTAGTCTTCTTCGACTTATCTGAGGTCTTGGACAACACCACATCTCTCCACGCTTGGCGAAAACGGTTGGTCAGCAATTCAATCTGTACGTATTAATGGTTTTGACTCGTCTTGCCGCATCAAAAACACCTTAACTCACCCTAGAGTAGACCGAATCGAGGAGCACACCGGTTTGCACGAGTTTTCCGCAGCATGTGCGATTGTGGACGCAGCCCTCCAAGCGGCCGAGAGTTACAACATCAAGAGGATTACCACCGTCAATGTTGAGGTGGGCGAGTTCACATTCTTGATTCCAGAGCAGCTGCAGTTCAATTTCGAGATTGCCAGTAAGAAGACGTTGGCTGAAGATGCCACACTGAACATCAGTCTAGTGAAAGGGAAGATCAAATGTGATGACTGTGGATATGAAGGGGAGGCTCAGGACGAAGAAGATCTACCGCCTGAAGTCGCCGTGTTTGCAACACTGAAGTGTCCCAGTTGTCAGAGTAGTGCAACAACAATAACTGGTGGCAAGGACTTTGTCATAAGCAATATTGAGGCTGAAACCGAAACCACAGAATAGCAGACTATGTGGAGCACTAGACTAGTACAGCATTGAGAATGCCGTCTTGACCTGGCCGGCTTGTGACCATGGCATTACCCTTGGCAGTCTTGATGATCGTGCCACGTGTGATGACCTTCCTGCGTTGGTAGTCCATGCTGGCAGGGTTTGTCTCAACATCCTGTATCTCAACGCGGAATGTCTGGTTCTTCTTCGGGTCTGTCACATTCACCATTGTCGCCCGAAGTGCAGGGGCCTTTCTATTGTTGCCCTTGCTGACTATCTTCTTCCTCTTTGTTTCACCCATGACTGTTTCTGTTGGAGTGCGCCCAAGCTCGTGTTTTCTCTTACCTCGAAATCGCTTAAGACGAGCTCCACTATCCGTTCGGGTCGATCTTCTGTGCCAGACACCCATTTCTGACTACCTCTTAGTTGGGTCACTGACGCACTCTGCGGAGTGGTTTTAAATCTTGCTTACTGGCGAAGTTCCTGGGGCTGCTACGTCCCAACAGTCCTGTTCAAATACGACTGAGGATGCTAGCATCCTGACTGCGACTGGAGGTTGACATATGGCCAGAATCGAGAGTGCACATGGTGCCGGTGGAAAGGTTATGCACAGACTACTCCAAGACATAGTCATCCCTTCCTTCGGAAGGAGGAAGATAGGATCCATAGGCCTAGATGAGATGGATGACGGTGCAACATTCTGCCACGAAGAAAGCAACCTAATCGTATGTACAGATGCCCATACTGTACACCCACTCTTCTTCCCGGGAGGTAACATCGGAAGCCTGGCTGCCTCCGGAACAGTGAATGACCTTGCCGTCATGGGTGCGCGACCCGCTGCAATGACGAACACAGTCGTTGTTGAGGAGGGATTTGAGATTGACACACTTCAAACGATTCTGAGGTCCCTGAACGACACAATCGAGCCGCTGGGAGTTGCCATGATAGCCGGTGACACAAAGGTCATGCCTAGCGGCACGCTAGATGAGATGGTAATCTCTACGACTGGAATCGGAGTCGTCTATGGCGATAGTCCTGTGGCCGATAGCGGAGCCAAGGACGGGGATAGCATCATCGTCACAGGACCAATTGGAGACCATGGAACCTCTCTTCTGGCACATCGAGAGGGTCTGGATTTCGATACCGCCCTGACAAGTGATGTTGCACCCTTATGGGAACCTGTACGCGATTGTCTTGATGTTGGTGGAGTACATGCCATGAAGGATCCAACGCGCGGTGGTACTGCAGTAGCGTTGAACGAAATTGCCTCAAAGTCCAGTGTTGAGATTGAGATTGATGAGCAGTTGATTCCAGTTCGGCCAGCAGTGAATTCCCTCTCTGAGATTCTAGGTCTTGACCCACTGCACATGAGCTGTGAGGGAACTGTCGTGATGTCCGTAGACCGTGCGAAGACCGAGGACATCCTCAAGGCACTTCGAAGACACAAGTCAACTAAGGACAGTAAGGTGATTGGCAGGGTGTCAGAAGGCAATCCAAGAGTTACCATGCGGACTGAAATAGGCGGAAGGAAGATGGTCCAAGTCCCATACGGTGAACCGGTACCAAGGGTATGCTGAGCTTGGGCACAAATCCCCAGTGTCTAGTCGATGATGATAGATAGTTCGAGACCCACCATCCATCTGCAAACCGCCACGACCATATCATGAGGTCTTCGATTCCAGTTCCTGTTGCTCCTCCAGAATCTTCTTCATCTTGAAGCGAAGCTGGGCCTTTAGCTTCACTCTGTCGTGGTCCAAACCGAAGTAGTCGGCGAAGAGGCTGGTTGTCTTCAGCAGCTTGGTACGGCCTTCTGGAATCGCCTCTACGAATTTCTTCTCGACGAGTTCCTTGATGTGATCGTAGCAATGGGTTCCCCTGTCTGAAACAAGATCTGACTGCAGAATTGGCTGCTTTAGAGCCACATATACCAAGGTCTGAAGAGTTGCGAATGACAATAGTCCCCCCGGAATCAGCTTGGCGACCTTTGGGGTGAGCTCTGGCTTGAGCTGCATCACATATCTCTCCCTAGGAAGCTCAATGACCTCCAGCGCTCCTTTTCGTTTCTTGTAATGGTGACCAAGCTCTTCAAGCAGCCGTCTTGTCGTAGACTCGGCCTTGTCAATTATGCCCGCGAGTTCTTCTATCGAGATTGGCCTACCCACCACATATAGAGCGGCTTCGAGTCTGATCAAGTCCTCATCCACAGGTATCACCTATCTCTCCATGGCAGGTTGTATTTCCTCAACGTCATTCTCGAAGTCCTCCGGAGGGGGCGGAGATAGCATCTTGACCCAAATAACCTGCTCTCCATCCATCCAGATGTCAATGAATGCTCTTGAAAAGAGATGAAGCAGCGCAAAGAAGACCCGCACAATCTCTCTCCTAGTGTTGTTCATGAGAATGTCCACGAATTTCACGGTTTCATCTATCTTCATGATCTTGGAGAGGTCTTCATATACATCCGCAATGTTCTCCTCCACGTCAGCTCGTGTTGCTTCAACTTGGAAGGACAACGGGTCTGCTCTACCGCGATACCTCCTCTTCCTTGGAGTGGGACGGCTGCGAACACCTCTACTGAGCACTCGATCCATTGCTATCAGTAACTCTTCGAGTGTCACGCGCTGGTTGCTGATCCTGAATGGTGGACGAATCAAAGGAATTACAAGGTCCTCCTCCTCATCCTCCTCAGGTGGGAGGACTCCCAATTCGATTAGCTCTCGAGTCTTCTTCATGAATATGACAGAGGCAGAGTATAACGCACTTCCAGACACTCTAAAGTCGATATCCCCCAACCGCTTCATTTCGACAAGGAATCCTGACACGAGCTTCCCAATGTCCACATTCCAAGGTTTGACCTTGTCTAGCTGAAGTACATCTGTGAGAAGAATATACGGTGGAGCGGCCCAGAAGGGGATGTCCTCATCGCTCATGCAGTTGATGCCACCTCCTCAAGGTCCACTGACACAATTCTCGAGATACCATCTTGATTGGACACGCCAATCAACAGATCCGCCTTTCGCACCGTAGTGTCTCTCAGTGATACTACTATGAACTGTGATGATTTAGACATCTCAGAGATCAAGTTCGCCACATTGTGAGCATTGACATCGTCCAAGGCTGCATCAATCTCATCGAGGACATAGAAGCTTGCAGGGCTGTACATCTGAACCGCGAAGATGAGTGCCAGACCTGTCAGAGTCTTTTCTCCTCCGCTCATTGCATCCAGGGTCACGAGTTCCTTTCCCTGCGGCTTGGATCTGACAGTGATTCCACCCATAAGTGGATGCTCGGGGTTCTCCAGCATTAAGGTGGCCTCTCCACCGGGGGAGAGCTTAGCAAACACCGTGGCGAAGTTGTCTGCTATGTCGTTGTAGACTTGGAGGAACTTGCGAGTCTTCTCAGCCTCAATCTCCTCCATGAACTCGATTATCTCCTTATGTTCCTCCTCCAGTCGAGTCTTCTTATCGACAATCTCGTCGTACCTTTCTCTTTCAAGGTCATAGTCAGTCAGCGCCTTGAGATTGACGGGACCTAGTGCCTCAAGCTCCCTCTCAAAGCCCTTGATCTTGTCGTCAAAGGCATCGATCTCCTTGTAGGTGAGTTCTCTTTCCTTCGCCCGTTTGGCCAACTCCTCATTCGAGTCGGACATTTCATTCAGTTCTGCAGTGAGCCCCACAATGTCAGTTTCGAGTCGTGATAGTTCGGTCTGTAAGCGATATACGGCCTTCTCATTTCCAGTCTGCTCTTCCCTTATTTCCTCATGTCGCAATCTAAGATTCCGGAGCTTCTCTTTCAGCTCAAGCTGATGTACTCGCTTGTCCTTCACTGCATCCTCGATTCTCTCTCTCTCAGCCTTGAGTTTGAGAAAGTCCTTCTCCTTCTTTGCCAGTTGTTCTTCGAGGAGTCTCACCTCCTCCTCTTGGCTTGGCATTACGGCGTTGAGTGACTGCAGACGGTGTTCAAGCTCCACGAGCTTTGGCTTCAGTCTCTCGTCGATTGCTACCTTGAGAGAGGTCATCTCTCCCGTGAGAGCTTCGCGCTCTTTGTTGTGGTGCTTCAGTACCTCTTTCAAGTCTTTCAGGTACTGACTAATCTTGGCTGTGTCTGATTTTGCGAGCGCCTCATTGGCATCGTCACGCTGTTCTCTCACCGTTTCTCTGTGCGCAGTGAGCTCTTCATCTCTTTCTCTCAAGCTCTCAATCTGGCTCTCTAGTTCGCCAGTTGTAAGCTGTGCCTTGTTGATCTTGTCCTTCAACAGGTTGATTCTGTTCTCCTTCTCTTCGAGTCGTTCCTGAAGACCCTCTAGCTCCAGTCCCACTCGATAGTTACTCTTGGAGAGATCCTGGATCTCTAGGTCTAGCTTACTCTTCTCGGCGCGGAGTTGTTCCTGCTGTGCACTAAGTCCAGATAGTATCTCCTCCAAGCCTCCGAGCTTCTTCTCAATCTCAGGGCTTGTGTCTTCAACCTGGAGAGATAGTCCCGTTGTTCCTCTATAGTAGTGTCCACCTGTGATTAGTCCGGAACGCTCGACCAGATCGCCCTCTAGAGACACTGATCTGAATCCCTTGAACCCCATCGCCTTAGCAGTCTCGAAATCCTCGGTGACTAGAGTGTCTGAGAACACGAACTCGAATGCCGGACGCATCTTGGAGTCAAAGGTGACAAGGTCGATTGCAAGACCTATCACTCCCCGGCCGCTTGGCACTTTCTTGGGTCGTTTCGTGCTAATCTTGTTGAGTGGAATGAAAGAGGCGCGTCCAACTTTCTCAATCTTGAGGACATTCACGCATTTCGTAGCTACATCATCGTCGTCGACAACGATGTGAGAGAGTCTGTTGCCTCCAGCAATCTCCATGGCTACCGCGTACTCGGGGTCAATCTTCCCTAGCTCTGCCACTGTGCCATAGATTCCCTCAATTGTCCCCGTATCGCGTAGTTCCAAGACCCTGCCAATGGCGCGCCTTCTCTTCAAGAATGCCTCTTCCGCCTCTCGAAGAGCATCCTGCCTGGCTTGAACGCGGATCAACTCTTCTCTTGTGTTCTTCACAATCTTGGTTGACTCCGACACCTCCGCGTCCACAGTCTTTAGTCGGCTCTCAATCTTCTCGACTTCTACTCGCTTGCCTTTCTCAAGTTCCTCTGACTCTTGGAGTTTCTCTCTTCTTGCAGGAATCACTTCTCGGAGGCCTGACACCTCTTCCTCTGTCTTGGCAAGCAGTTCGTTCGAATCACGCAACTCTTCGTATATCATTCCAAGTTCCTTGCTATCGGTCTTGATTGCCGAACGAACTTCAGAAACTCCCTCATCAAGTGACCTCATCTGGTTGTTAAGTTCCTGCAGTCGCTGGGTCAACTCGAAAGTATCAGCCTGCTCCTTCTCAATTCGTTCCTCAAGAGCAGCCATCTTGTTCCTGCAGCTTTCAATCTCACCATCGAGTCTGGTGAGCTCTTGCTCCTTCTCATCCATCAGGGAGTCCGATCCGCTGACCTGCTCCTGAATTGATTGAATCTCTATTTCGATTGAATCTCTTTCTCCGGACCTCTTTTCAAGCTCGGCCTTTGCTCGCTCGAGGTTACTGTTTGCATGATCCACAGCGGCCGACACGATTCCATACTGTTCCGAGATTCTAGCAGAGTCTCCGCCTGTAATCTGGTCAATCTCGGTGTCTATTCCCTCAATCTCAACATCTGTGGTTTCAGTTGCCTTCTCCACCTCTACAAGCTCTCTGCTCAGCTTCTCTGCTTCTTCTGCTCTCTCCGCCAGTGTTTCGTGAATGGTTTCGATTCTACTTCTTCCCTTTATTGCACGCCATGCTATACTATCAATCCGAACCTGCTTTATCTGACCATGAAGTTTCTGATGGCGAATCGCATCCCCTCTCTCTTCTTCAAGCTTCTCGAGCTGGCGACGTCTTTCCTGAAGCTGCATATCGACCTTTCCGAGGTTAGTTTCACTCTCTGCCAACTTCTTCATGGCACGCTCTTTCTGCTCATCGTATGCAGAAATCCCTGCTATGTCTTCAATCAGTTTGCGACGATCGTTGGGACTTACCTTTACAATCTGTGCTATCTCCCCCTGGAGAACCAAATTGTAGCCATTTGGGTCCACTCCAATTGCTCCCAGCACATCTAGAACGGCAGTCCTAGTTACAACCTTGCCGTTGATGCGGCAGGTTGACTTCCCATTGTCGTCCAGTTCTCTCTCTATGACGACCCTGTCTGCGTCTATCTGCAATTCTCTATCCCTGTTGTCAAAGTGAATCTCAACGTGTGCAGACTTGGCCTTGGGCGGCATGTCTGGCTTTGGGGGCGAATAGAGAAGGTCTGAGAACACATTTGCTCTGAGTGTCTTTGCACTGAGCTGGCCGAGCACGAAGAGAACTGCATCAACAACATTGGACTTGCCCGAACCATTAGGACCAACTATGCATGTGAAGCCGGGATTCAATCTGATTGTGACATTGTCTCGGCCGAATGACTTGAAGCCCTTACACACAAGCTTGTCAATGTGGACCAAGACGCTCCCTTCCCAGCTCTGCATATATGTTACACATGAGGCGTGTCGATTGTAACTTCTCGATACTACGGTGGCCTAAATACGCTTGGTACTACCTTGGTAATACCCCGGGCATATTCAGACATACCCCTGTGTATCTTCGACTAACTGGGGTTCGCAAAAAAAGGTAACTCTGCGTACGACAAATGCTGGAAACTAGCCTATCATCGAAATCAAGGCACGTTTAAGAGCCATCCTGACAAGGCCCATCGACTCGCGTGCACTCTCTCCTGCGATTCCCGCCAACACAAGTTTCACATCACCTAGGATTGTAACGAAGCCATTGTCAGTGGCAATCGTGACTTCCCTCAGCCCTCCCTTGTCAAGTCCGCTTGCAAGCTGAGATGAATTGGCTGCAATCTTGACAGAAAGATCAGCTATGTCGGAGTGTTTGATTCCCCCAGTTATGGTATGACCGAAGATTACCTTCCCCTTCGCATCACAGACCACGATTCCCTGTAGATCCTCATTCGAAGCCATTGTATCGGCTATAACTTGCTCAATCTTCTTCTGATCAACCACTTGATACATCCTCCGGGGATGGACTTGCACGCTATCAGACGTGTGAAGCTGTCGTGTTTATATCTTATGTGTAAGTATTTTGTCCGTTCTGCAGCTCCATGAGAGCATAACCGTAGCTGAGTTTTTATCCACAAAAGTGAATCATGCCCCAAGACTTTTGGAGTCGGTTATGAATGCCTATGCTGAGAACTAGTTCGGAGGCCTTTCCGGCCTCTAAGAAGGTCCTGGGTGACCTTCCGTACGTCCTGCGTGTCGAGTTTGGAGACCTAGCACGCGACGTAACCAAGATTGTCGGCAAGCCCATTGCTTGCCAGAAATGCAACGGCTTTCTTCTAAGTGTAGAGCAGATAAAGGACGACGACAAGGTTGGAAAACACTTCGTCTGTCCTTTCTGCGGAACACTGAACGTCATAGAAGGTGAGATTGTAGTAGCAGGTGATGACACGGACTTCGTCGTCGAAACGCCACCCGAGAAGACTGAAACCGACACTGATGTCATCTCGGTAGGAGGCAGGTCATTTCTGGGACTGATTGATGTTTCTGGGTCAATGGCCGGAGCGAACCTTGCCGCTGTGAAGCGCAGTCTGAACACATCCATTGACAGCCTAGCCGCAAACGCACCCAATACAATGTTTGGACTCATAGAATTCGAGAGCTCAGTCCTGTGCAGGAATCTCGAAACCGGTGAACCCATAGAACTCCCTCGGGAGTCTTTCATGAGCTTCGACAGCATCACGGACGCAACGAAGCGTCTATTGGACAAGATTAAGCTCGTTCAGGTCGGTGAGAATGCTAATGATCTGAAGAAGCATGTTTCAGCCCTGAGAGACCAAGGAGGAACAGCTCTTGGTCCTGCTGCTGCTATGGCATATGTGATTGCCAAGCACAGGAACGTCGGCCGAATAGTGCTGCTCACAGATGGACTTGCCAATGAGGGGATTGGCGCTCTTGAGGGCTACCAGGTCACTCCTGCAAGCAGCTTCTATGAAGACCTTGGGGATAAGTTCAGGGAGCTTGGTGCCGCTGTTGATGTTGTCGGTATCGCTTCTCGTGCTGGAATGGAACTCAAGACCTTGGGCCTAATGCCTGAGGCCACAGGAGGCACAATGTACTACGTCACACCCAACGAGCTTGACCGGAGTCTTTCTGAGCTAGCTGGTGCTGAGCTACTAGGTCGTGATGTCGAGGTGAAACTAATCACGCCCGCTGGTGTGCGACTTAAGGATGCTTCAGGAGCCTCCAGAGCCGTACTTAATGAGCTGAGGAACAAGGGCGGTGGCAAGATTGGGGTGGTAGGAGAGGACCACGAGCTCTACTTCGAGATTGAACCCGAGAAGAAGATCAAGGATGCAGAGGTTCCAATCCAAGTTCAGGTGGCCTATACTGATGAGGAAGGTGCCAGAAGAGTACGCGCCGTAACGACAAAACTGCGCGTGTCTGAGAAGGAGGAAGAGATCATGAAGACCCTCGACCCAACCGTTGGTGCAACCTTCGTCACACAGAAGGCTGGCGAAGATGCTATCAGGGGTGAGAGGTCAAAGGGTAAAAAGCGCCTAGAGTCCTTCCGTTCTGCTATGAAGGCCCGAACGAAAGCTGCACCTAAGGCTGTGCAGACAATGCTTGAGAAGGCCGACCGTGTTCTTGAAAGAGAGGAAGAGGAACTCGAGATTCAGGAGGCCCGTATGGCTGCCGCACCCGCGGGCGGTGCTGCGCCATCTGCCGCTGCGGACATGTCTGCTGTGGAGAATCTGGCGCAGATGAAGAGGAGTTCCAAGAAGATCTTTGATGAGGAAGATGAAGAGTAATCTAACAGACGAGTGACGTTGACCACCCCCACGTCACTCGGTCCTATTTCTTCTACCTGAAACTCAGAGTGAAATGCGCAATCTTTTGCGCAAACGGGCTATTTTGAGACGAGAACATCATCAATAGTCTAAAATACCCAACTGCGGCGTTAGGAGTTGTCAAATGCAGATTTGACTGCAGTGGAGATTCTACGTTGATAAGCCAAGAGCGCCTCAAGAGTATCATCGACCGACTCAAGACACAGGAAGGTGTCCGTGGGGTCGTTGTGACTACCATGGAGGGCTTGCCCCTGAGTAGCGATCTTGACCAAGAAACTACCGAGAATGTCGCTGCAATAATAACCTCTCTCGTGGGAAAGGCACTTGACACGGTGCGGCTCCTGCGCGAAGGTTCGCTGTCCTTCCTCACGCTGGACACAACACAAGGTCAAATAAACATCGCACCGGAAGAAAAAGAGGGCCTGATATTAGTGGTCCTCAAGTAGAACTACTGTTAAGGGGTTGTAACCATGAGCGATCCAAAAGCGTTCGACAAGATCCTCACCGACATCATACGCCAGGACAAACACATCAAGAAGGTAATCCTGGTAGACAAGACTGGCTTGACCATAGCCAATGTAAGCAAGCTCTCGTATTATCCTGTGGATGTTGATTCCATCGGCGCGATTGCAAGCGCAGTGTTCTGTGCCAGTGAGGAGCAGGGCAAGAACCTCCAGATTGGTGAGCTGGAGATTGTGACCTCTGAGTTTTCAGAGGGTAAGATATTCGCATCCGCCTGTGGGAAGGGTGTGCTCTGTGTGGTATCTGACCCTGAGGTCAACATCGGTATGGTCCGCTTGGTCATGAAGAAGCAGGGCGTACAACTCGCCGACGAGCTGGACAAGTTCTTGGCAGTCGAGCCTCTCACTCCCTCTGACAAGGACAAGGAGATTGATGAGGAGGATCTCAAGTCTGCCTTGGCAGAGCTTGAGAGAGTCTAGTTCGGGCACAAGTCTCTCCAAACAGCCCCAATTGTGCCACAAAGGCTTTTATGAGACCACACTTTTAACACATCAACCCCCGAAGCAGGGCCTCTGGCCAGGGACCTGAGGAGCAGAAGCAGCGACGTACCGAGGTGAACAGTGATTCGAAAAGACGACAAAGGGCGCATCCATCTGAAGTTGGTCTTCTATGGACCGTCTCTTGGAGGCAAGACCACTGCACTCCGATGGCTCTATGGAAAGGTCGAGGGTCTTCAGAAGGGCGAGTTCACTGCTATCGAGGATGAAACCAACCGTACGCTGTTCTTCGACTACGTACCAATGAGCGCGGGAGGACGTGTTCTGTTTGACGTCTTCACAGTGGCTGGCCAGAAGCGTCACCGACACCAGAGAAAGGTAGTGCTTCAGGGGACTGATGGAATACTGTTTGTTGCAGACTCATCACCTGATCAGAGAGATGAGAACACTGAGAGTTTTGAGGAGCTCAAGTTGTTCCTGGGCGACGCACTAGGACGTGAGATTCCCATAGTCGTCATGTTGAACAAGCGTGACCTACCGAACAGAATGTCACGCGATGAGATGCTCGACCTGCTTGGTCTTGGTGGCAACGTGCCAATCTACGAAACCATTGCAGTGCAGGGCGTAGGAGTTAAGAGGGCGTTCCAAGCCATAGCGCGAGAAGTTATCTTGAAGCGAATGTACAAGTGATATTGACAGGTGAGATGGATGTCAGAAACGCGCGGAGACACTTTGGAGGGCGTTCTCAACGAGCTGCAGGGGAGCATTCCTGAGATTGAGGCCTGTGCAATAGTCAGCGTCGAGGGACTCCCAATTGTGTCAGCTTTGCCAACTGATGTCGATGAAGCGAAGGTCGCAGCGATGACAGCCGCCATGTTGACCCTTGGGGAAAAGGCTGCAATAGAGCTCGGGAAGGGGAACCTAGAGCAGGTCAACGTGAAGGGTGTAGATGGCTGGCTACTTGTGATTCAAGCAGGAATGAACGCATGTCTCACTGTTTCCACAACAGCCGGTGCCAAGCTTGGCATGGTCTTTCTTGAGATGAAGAGGGCAGCCGAGAAGGTCTCCCAGATGATCTAGTAATGGTGCATTGCTTACCCCAGCATCAAGGCTATTAGGGTAGACAATTTGATTCAGAGTGAAACAGGAAGTGCAACTGATTGAATCTGACTGGTCCTGTCTACAGGCTGTACGAGTACGTTTTGCATAGGCAGTTGCACAAAGACCAAGCTCCACGTCACGTAGGGATCATCCTTGATGGTAACCGACGTTACGCCAGACAACACGGCCTAGAAGTGCCTTGGTTCGGACATCAAAAGGGTGCCCAGAAAGTGATGGACGTACTCAGGATTCTGTGGGAGGCAGGAGTCAAGGTCTGTACGCTCTACGCATTCTCGATTGAGAATTTCGAGCGGAATCGTCATGAAGTAGATGAGATCATGTCCATTGCTAGAGAGAAATTCAGCGAGGTCGTGGGAAATCCTGATGTTCACAAGCACAAGGTTCGAATCCAAGCAATTGGTCGAGTCGATTTGCTGCCAGAGGAAGTCCAACTGGCTATCGCACAGGCAGAGGCGGAAACTGAGAACTATGGCGATCACATTCTCAATGTGGCTATAGGATACTCCGGCAGAGCCGAGCTTGTGGATGCTGTACAGGCAATCGGTGAGAAGATTCGGGATGGTGAGCTGGACCCTTCAGCCGTTGATGAGGAACTGATTGAAACGCACTTGTATACGAACGGGGTTCCTGATCCTGATCTCATAATCCGAACATCGGGCGAAGAGCGACTCTCAGGTTTCCTTCTCTGGCAATCCGCCTATTCCGAGCTATACTTTGCCCAGATTTACTGGCCTGCTGTGCGAAGAATAGACATCTGGCGTGCTTTGCGCTCCTATGAGCGCCGCTCACGCCGATTCGGCAAGTGACTTGCCAACACGGTAGTTGGGCCCGGCAAGAACCTGAGAAGTGGTGACACAGTCTTTTATATTGGCAAACCATGTCTTCGAGTCTGTTCAGGAGATCATTGCATTGGCCCGAAAGCCAATTGATGTTTACCGCGGTCTGATTAACACGAGCATATCCGCAGAGATTGCTCCGCACATCGATTCCGTCGTGGAAAGGTATTCTGACCATGAGTTTGCAGAACTGAAGCTTTCCCATCACCTGAAACGATTCATTGAGATCTGGTCAAAACATGTCGCATATATGAATCAACGTGATTCCATAGATATTCCCGACCTGACTGCAGCAATTGATCTGCTTGACTACTTCACTTCCACAACAAAGTGGTGGGTCTTGTCCAGAGATGATCCTGGGCTCGTACTCAGACCGGCGTCTAGAGATCCTCGCAACTTCCTCAAGTCCTTGCCACTCATCAACATTGGACACGGCGCCTCAGGAAGAGTATCCGGGGCTGCGGAGAAGCTTTCGAGTTTCCTGAAAGAACATAAGCTCGGATCCACGGAATCGCAGATAGACCTACGTCAGCACATCGTTTCTGTTTGGCTACTCCTCGGTGCCTTTGTGTGCAAGAGTCAAGGGCGTAACACTACCGAGGAGGCAGACTTCGAAACAGCGTATGACATTGCACGAGTGCTGCTCTTCTACACGCCAACTGACGATTTTCTGGCACTTACTGCGGTACGTCAGATTGCCACGAATCCAACCTTGGCCAAGGCTGCAGAGATCAATTTCGCACGCGGCTTCGACCGCAAGCTCGATTCGTCATTGGCAGCAAGACTTGAACGGTCTCATGGAGAGTATCTTACCAAGATTGTCAAGTTGACCCCTAGTGCATCTAGGAACATCCTTACAAGCTCACTCAGGGTCTTGGCACAGCTACAGGCAATGAAGCTGGGTATGAATCGAATCGAGGATGATGAGTATGATTCCGTGATAGTAGGAGCGATGAGCCTGCTAGATAAGATAGACGTTCCTTCAGCCCTGCTTCACGAACAGTCTAAGGTCCTTGAGCTATTCAAGAGTCTACAGCCTGAGGAAGGAGTAGAGGAGAGAATGGCACTAATGAGGAGAAGAATCGAAGGACTCTTGGTAGATTCAACAGGTAATAGAGACTTCTTGCTACAGTTCGCTAAGTTGATTCCGAGAATCACAGCATTGCTGCTACTACTCGCAGGTGGAACAAAGACTCAACCTGGGGAGCGACTGCAAGACTCTGATGTGAAACGAGGCCTGATCCTCCTCAACAGATTGCTCAATGAGTAGAGTCTCTGTTCTACTCCGGGCCTTCAATCAGGATTCTTGCATCCACTACAAGGACACCCTTGCCTCTCTCATAGAGAAACACTGGATTGCAGTCTAGCTCTGTGATTTCCGGGTTTTCTTCTACCATCTTGGAAACAGCCATTATCACATCAACTAGGGCATCCACATCACGTGGAGCCTCACCACGTATGCCATCCAGAATCTTAGCGGCCTTGATCTCACGAATCATCTCCCTTGCATCAATCTCAGTCAACGGTATCAAACGGAACGTCACATCTTTCAAGACTTCGACAAAGATGCCACCAAGACCAAACATTAGCGCATGGCCAAACTGAGGGTCTTGCGTGACACCCACAATGACCTCAGTTCCCATGTCCGCAAAGTCTGAAATGAAGACGCCTTTGCTCAAATCTACCTTGATCCCCTGCTCATTGCCGTATGCCTTTACATTGTCCATAATCTCTGCAAAGGCCTGTTTCACTTCGTCGGCATTCTTCAGGTTGATTTTGACCCCTCCTGCATCAGACTTGTGAAGAACGTCCTTGGAGAGAATCTTCAGAACCACGGGAAAGCCAATCTTCTCTGATTTCTTGACTGCCTCTTCAGCTGTCGCCGCTGTTTCATAGGGTGGGATGGGGATTCCATATGCCGTCATTATGTCCTTTGCCTCATGTTCAAGGACGAAGGTCCGACCCTCGTCCCGGGCAGTCTTGAAGATCTTCTTGGCCGCTTTCATCCTCTTTCAGACCTCTTAGCTCTGCTGAATCGCTCGCCTTATTTATGGTTTCAGGGCATCGATGGTCTTTTTGAACTTGCCTCTGCACATCCTCCGCTATGTGTGACTATGACCCCTCCCGCCATTACACCATTCTCGCCAGCGGGAAAGCCGCATATCACAATCCTAATAGCAGCACCCAGAATGCATAGACTGAGGCACAGACTTGGGATTTGACATTCTCACGGACGGCCAGACCATCTTAGAGGCATCCAGTTCAGAATTCGAGGAGTGGATGCAATCTGGGTTCGAGAGTAGGCGGAAGGTCTTCGGAGATGACCTGCTGTGCTATAGTCCCACTGCTTATCCGTACAAGATAGCTAATCACAAGCAATCAAGCCCTCACAACTTCATTTCCATCAGTGTTACTGGCACAGCCTGCTCTCTAGGGTGCGACCATTGTGATGGACGCCTGCTCAAAGGAATGATGCCTGCCATCACCCCCGAAGATCTTGTCCAGAGGTGCCAAGAGGTAAAGGCTCGTGGAGCGGAAGGGGTCCTGATCAGTGGAGGTTCTGACTCAAAGGGTCATGTACCTCTGGACAGGTTTGGCGAAGCCATCAAGACAGTCAAGGCTGAGCTGGACCTCAAGGTTGTGATTCACACTGGTCTTGTGAGCGCGGAAACGGCCGAATTGCTGCAGGAAGCATCAATTGATGCGGCCATGTTGGACATCATTGGTGATGAACAAGTGGCCGAGAGTGTCTATCACATAGCCGATGGACCAAACAGAATGAATGCCTCTCTTCGCCTTCTGCGAGATGGTGGTATTCCGACTGTCCCGCATGTATTGGTGGGCATCAACTACGGAAAGACTGGTGGGGAGCTAGATGCACTGCAGATGATTGCAGACAATGATCCAGCTGCTGTCGTCGTGATTGCGCTGAATCCAGTAAGAGGGACGCCTATGGAGTCAGTCAGTCCCCCCACGCCAGAAACCATTGGAAGAATCATGGCCATAGCACGTCATGGAATGGAGAAGACACCTGTGCTTCTTGGATGTGCGCGTCCTATGGGTCAACATAAGATAGACTCCGACAAGTATGCAGTCATGAGTGGGGCAAACGGGATTGCATACATAAGTCAGGAAGGCATTGATTTTGCGAGAACTCGTGGACTCAGACCAGTATTCTTGGATGTGTGCTGCAGTCTTGCCTATCAGAGTTTCACGTAGTTACTGTGCGAGTAATATAGCCCATGGTTTCATAGCCTAAGTCGAAGAACCATAGCCCGATTGCACTAGGAAGGAAAGCAGTCCAAATCACAGCAAGAATGAGCACAGACAGCTTCAAGGTGAGCCTGAAGCGAAAGAAGCCATTGACCCAACGACCTGCACTACTGTCTGCCCAGTCGTTTCCTCGCTCATCAAGAACCGCTGCCACAAGAAGAGCTACCAGAACAACGAGCCAGTCAAGCCAGCTTGTGACAACTGGGACTCCAACCACGAATAGTACAATACCAATCAGTGCGAATCCTATGAGAAACTGTGGTCTGTTCACCTTGCCAGACAGAACCACACCGATTACTATCGCTGACAGTAGTACAAGATCCCACTCAGAAACAGTCATGACCAGTCCGAATAATAGGCCAGACAAAGCCAGTGGTCCTAGTGCAATGATCGGCTTGTCTAGCTCGTCTAACAGATCGTCTCCAAGTTTGAGTGTAAGGCCAGCCAGACAATACGCCCCATAGTAGAGAACCCACTCAAGCATCGATGTTTCCCTTCCAGAAGACCATTGGGTCTCTCTGCTTATCGTGGCAAGTCAATGATAGTGGCTCCTCAGTCTAACTATGACTCGTCGCTGGACATTTCTGCCCTCGGATAGCCAATTGCATCATCGGAGCCT
>JBHLPB010000114.1:0-8045 GCA_048939905.1 Promethearchaeota archaeon | reverse complement strand
AGGGGACAACGGGCCTATGAGAAAGCAGGCTTCAAGAGGACCGGCCTCTTCAGGCAGGCCGCCTACATGCAAGGCGGGTTCCATGACATGATAACTATGGACATCCTCAAAGATGAGTTCCTTGAGATGTATCCACCCGGAAAGTTCGTAGGCGAAGCGTGACGTCGACAAGCTTGTCGAAGAGATGATTTGTGGTTGACATTGTAGACCAATCCCATGAGTCGAGAGTGTTGGGCCAGCCTCGTAATATCGTTATTGAATTGCGGGGGGGGAAAATACCTAGGATAGTCATCGCTCAACGGCAACAGTTGTATAGGGGAAGGCTTCAGAACAGACACAAGCGGAAGAGGAGTTCCATCAATGTCTTCACCGTCTGACCTCGAGGCCCGAGCAATAAACACCATCCGATTTCTGTCTGCAGATGCAGTACAGACCGCTAATTCTGGCCATCCAGGAATGCCGATGGGTACAGCGGCCATGGCCTATGCCCTATGGACAAGGCATCTACGTTTCAATCCACAGAATCCCAGTTGGCCAAATCGTGACCGCTTTGTACTCTCGGGCGGTCATGGATCAATGCTGCTCTATTCACTTCTCTACCTCACTGGCTATGACCTCCCTAAGAAGGAGATTGAAAGGTTTCGTCAATGGGGAAGTGCTACACCCGGTCATCCTGAGTGTTTCTGCACACATGGAGTAGAGGTGACAACGGGGCCACTTGGGCAAGGACTGGGTAACTCGGTAGGGATGGCCATAGCTGAGAAACATCTGGCTTCTGTGTTCAATCGACCGGGTCATGATGTGGTCGACCATTACACGTATGCAATTGTCACAGACGGGGACTTGATGGAGGGCCTGTCGTATGAAGGGGCCTCTTTGGCTGGACACTTTGGCCTAGGAAAGCTGGTACTCCTTTATGACGACAACCGAATCTCAATCGATGGGAGTACTGACCTGACATTCACTGAGGACACTGGAGCCCGCTTCGAGGCCCTTGGATGGCACGTCCAGAAACTACCTGATGGAAATGATGTTGACGCAATAGATGCGGCCATAAAGAAGGCCAAGAAAGACAAGCGACCCTCCATTATCATGTGCCGGACCCACATAGGATACGGATTGCCTAACAGGCAGGACACAGCCAAAGCTCATGGAGAGCCGCCGGGAGTCGAAGAACTTGAAGGAGCCAAGAAGAAGCTAGAATGGCCCTTGGAGCCTTGGTTCTATGTTCCTGATGACGTCCTTGAGCATTTCCGTGATGCCATTGGCAGAGGAGATAAACTTGAAGCTGAGTGGCACACCAAGATGGATAGCTACAAAGAAGCACACCCAGAGCTTGCCGCGGAGTTGGACCGACGCCTTCAGGGCAAACTACCATCAGACTGGGATGCAGACCTTCCCACATACCAGGCTGATGAAGCAGGAGTTGCGACGAGGAATCCCTCGGGAGATGCGATCAATGCGCTTGCTACCCGTCTACCTGAGCTTATGGGAGGTTCTGCGGACCTCACAGGGTCCAACAAGACCTGGATTAAGAGCAGTGAGGCGTTTCAGAAGGACTCTCCTGAAGGACGGAACTTCTTCTTTGGAGTTCGCGAGCACATCATGGCCGCTATTGTCAATGGAATGGCAGCCCATGGAGGTGTCACCCCATATGGAGCAACCTTCCTGATCTTCTCGGACTACATGAGACCTGCAATTCGAATCTCTGCTCTTTCGAAACACCGGAGCATCTGGGTCTTCACCCACGACAGCATAGGTGTCGGAGAAGACGGCCCAACTCATCAGCCAATCGAACAGCTGGCTTCTCTACGTGCGATACCTGACCTTGTTGTAATTCGACCATGTGATGCAAACGAAGTTGTAGAAACCTGGAAAGTCGCAATCAACCGTTCTGAGGGCCCCACGTTAATGGCACTCACACGCCAGAAAGTCCCAGTGTTAGATCGTAGCATCTATTCCCCAGCCGATGGGCTGAGCAAAGGCGCATATATCTTGGCGGATCTTGGCGGTAAAAAACCAGATGTGATTCTAATGGCAAGCGGATCGGAGGTAGGTCTGATTGTTCAGGCTGGAGAGAAACTTGCCCAAGATGGCGTAGGCGTGAGATTGGTTTCATTCCCCAGCTGGGAGCTCTTTGAGCAGCAAGGAGAAGACTACAAGGAATCGGTACTCCCACCTGATGTGAAAGCTCGTCTGGCTGTGGAGGCGGGACGTGGTCAAGGATGGGAGAGATACGTCGGAAACAATGGCGCACTGATTACTGTTGAGAGATTCGGAGCCTCTGCCCCATCCAAGATCATCTTTGAGAAGTACGGATTCAATGTGGAGAATGTCCTTGCACACGCACGAGAATTGATTCAGTAGCTATGCAAGCATCTCCTCTGTGAACTCAGTCAATACTCTTAACTCAGCACGCCTCAGTCGTTCCTGCATTGCGACTCGTCTGATACCCAGCTTCTCACCTAGATCGGCAAGCTTCACTTTTCGAGGCATATCGTAGTATCCAGACTTGTAGGCAAGAACAAGCGCCTCCTGTTGCTTCTCAGTGAGTATGGCCCGGGATGGGTCGGTTGGCCGCTCCCTGACTCTCGCAATCTCGACCTTTGTGAAACGCTTCCTAAGGTCCTGAAGCAACTGGCCTAGTAGATTGCGGGACGGTGCCAGTATGTTGTGGTGTTGTACACCCCTCTGTATCACAATGGGGAGGCGGGTCATGCAACCGTTTCTTAGAACTGTTTCATAGATGGAGTCACGATTGAGGCGATGTACCACTCTGGTCCAATATGCCTGTGACGACCTGTAGGTCACGTCCACTTCCAACACGCTTGGGGACTCACGAAGACCGTCGACATACGCCTGAAGGGCTTGCTCGCCATGTTCAAGGGGCTCGGTTATCCCAAACCCTGTATCGCCATCTATCGTGACGATCGACACACGCACTGGTATCTTCTTTGTCAAATCGCATGAGTAGTAGTCCTCTGAGCTAATCCGGATTCTGCACTCGACAACCATCATGAACACCTTTTCGTTATATCGACCCGTCT
Organism: Promethearchaeota archaeon; assembly: GCA_048939905.1. GTDB lineage: Archaea > Asgardarchaeota > Thorarchaeia > Thorarchaeales > Thorarchaeaceae > SMTZ1-83. The sequence goes on along the minus strand of JBHLPB010000114.1, from coordinate 4,998 downwards.
TAAGACGGCAATATACTAATTCCACTTGAGTGCTTCGAATGACTGGGTGCTTCCAAAGGAATGGATATCGTGAGTGAGAAGGATTCGGTCGAAGTGAGTGAGGCAGGCACAAAGAGAAGCCACCACAGGGCTGTGGCGGAGGCCTTGTTCGTGACTGTTCTTTGGGCGTCTTCGTGGGTCATCATCAAGTTCGGACTAGAGGACATCCGACCACTCACGTTTGCAGGACTGAGGTACACTGTAGCCGCAGTCATCCTCGTTGGAGCAATAGCTTGGAAGAAAGAGCATCGTGAATTCACAAAGAATCAGAACAAGTCGTGGTGGTTGACGATGGCACTTTATGGCGTAGTGTTTGTGGCTGTGACCCAGGGGGCTCAGTTCATAGGCCTCGACCTGCTACCTGCGATTACTGTTTCGATGCTGTTGAATCTCACACCCATTATCGTATTGGTGCTCGGTATTCTGACGCTTAGAGAGGTGCCCACAAGACTGCAGACTCTGCTTGTGTTCTTGGTTGTGATTGGGGCGATGGTATACTTCTACCCAATTGACCTTGACTTCACTGAGATCGTTGGACTGTCCGTGGTCTTGATTGGAGTTCTCTCCAACGCCCTCTCATCGATAATTGGTAGAGCTATAAACCGACAACGGGCATCTCCCCCGCTAGTAGTGACAGGTGTAAGCATGGCGATTGGTGCCAGTATACTCATGGTGACTGGCGTCCTTTTTGAGGGGCTCATCACTCTCACTCCAATCTCGATGGTGTATGTTCTATGGCTGAGCATTGTGAATACGGCTTTTGCATTCATACTCTGGAACAGGACCATGCAGGTCCTGCGAGCTGTGGACATCAGTGTCATCAACAGCACAATGCTGCCGCAGATTGTCGTGCTCTCTATTGTCTTCTTGGGGGAGATGCCCGACCTGATTGACTGGATAGGACTCATTGTTTTAGCACTGAGTGTTGCTGCGATTCAGGTGCTACAGGCAAGGAGAACTATGGCCGTGGATGAAGTAAAGGGAGAAGGAACCCAATTGATAACTCCAGAGTTCCCTGACAAGATACAGGACAAGCGAAGGCTGGAGAAGGACAACTGAACTGGGCAGCCTCCACTTGTCAGGGTTGAATTAGACGCTCCATGCCGGTTGAGAACTCATGTATGAATCAGTCTTCTCTTCTGCTGTCTTGCGATCAATGTTCTCGCGAGCCATCCAAAACTGAATCATGCCCTCACGGACCTCATTTCTTGGTTTGAGATTCCCATCGGCATCAGAACAGTACACACAATGCTTGTTGTTTGGATCATGACCGCCGAACTCCTCGGCTTTGGTCATGGTCATTCCGCACGACTCACACTTCATTGTAAGTTCACGGTGAAATATACCTAGATGGATGATAATAAGTAGGAATCCACTCTTAGCTATACGTGGGATTGCATATAGCTTGAAGGTTTCGAAGGATCGCGTGAAGGATCGAATCCTATTGGCACTAGACAAGACACCCCTCCATGGCTATGACCTTCTACAGACCCTTCCAATCGAGGTTGGGAGGCCACAACTAACTACCCTCTACAGATGGTTACACGAGATGGAGGCAGAGGGGCTTGCAAAGAGTAAGATTCATCCTGGACCTCACGGTCCGGATCGACGTGTATACGAACTGGGGCCGAGAGGAGAAACACGCCTCAGAGAGATTCTGAGAAACTCGATAGATGTAGTTCTACACTTCTACGACAGTTACAGACACACTGCGGCAACCTATCTCTTTGACGTGCTGGACGTACCTGAGATTGAGCGTGTGGAGGGTAGGATTCTTTTTGCAGCCTTCCCCAGACTCAAGGAGAGAGACCTCAGGACGATTGAGTATCTTTCAGAACGGAATTCTGGTGAACCTCTGGACATTCTTGGGGATTGTACACTCGTCAGCAGAACACGATTACCGTTTCGAGAGCTGAAGGGTAACATATGCGACGTCGCAGTTCCAAACGAAGCATTAGCTGAAATCTGGCTGAGCGGAGTACCAGAACGGAGCGTCCTACCAAGAGCCATAGCGGAGTGCAAGAGGGTTCTTGTCCAGGGCGGCATTCTGAAGATTATCGCTCCCTTCGCCTTCTTCGAAGAACCAGCAAGACCCTCGCTTGGAGAGTTCATCAGAGTGACTGCAACACATCTATTTCCGGAACTTGGAGTAGTTGAAGGTGATGATGTGGGAACGGTTATTGAGGCGAACTTCACAGATTGTGGAGCGTTCGAAACTTTTCCTGGTCTTGTGGTGTTCTGGGCTGTGAAGGATTAGCTACAGCTAATAGGGCGGGGTTCGTGCGTCGGGGCATATGCTTAAATAGTTCGGAAGCGAACTAAATAGTACGGAGCCGAACTATTGTTCGTGAATAGGAGTTGCAGAAGTGTGAGTAACAATGAACTGAAGCAGTTGTGCCTCCAGTTAATAGAAGAGGCTTGGCCAGCGTATCTGACTACCGTTGACAAAGAGGGTTTCCCTCAGACTAGGGCGATGTGGAATCTTCGAAACAAGGAGAAGTTCCCGAAGCTTATCCCCTTCTTTCAAGAGAAGGAGGACCTCTTCATCATTTTCTCAACCAACACATCCTCCACCAAGATTGAAGACGTCAAGTCCAATTCTAAGGCTTCGGTCTACTACTGTAAACCAGATAGTTGGCAAGGAGTCATGTTTGGTGGAAATGTAGAGATTGTCCCCGGTTTTGAGATTCAGAAGGCAATTTGGCATGAGGATGAGGGGTGGGAGAGATACTACCCCTCAGGATATGACGACCCGGATCACACAATCCTCAGAGTGCGGCCGACGGTTGCACGAGGATGGAACAAGAGCCACACGTTTCGTCTTGAACTGAGTGGATCTGAATGACAAAGGTGAGAGAAGGCGGATTTCTAATCACCAAGATACATCATCTGTCAGGACGCATATTCTCCAGACGGCTTAGGGAGCTTGAGATTGAGATTAGTCCGGGGCAGGGAAGGATACTCTTTTCTCTCTGGCAAGAAGATGGCATCTCAATCAAGGAACTGGGAAAGAGAACGCAGCTTGGAAAGTCCACCCTAACAGAGATGTTGGACAGGCTTGAAGAGAGCGGACACCTCAGACGTGTTCCCTCAGACAAGGATGGACGCAAGACGCTGATAGAACTGACCGACAAGACGAAAAGATCGTTCAAGAAGTACGAGCAGGTTTCTCAGGAAATGCTTGATCTCTTCTACAAAGGGCTTACTGACAGTGAGATTGATGAATTCGAGGCCTTCCTCAGGCGGGTGCTTTCCAACCTTGTGGACTACGAGTCCAAGTGGCGTTGAAAAACGCGTAGAAACCTAGCTTAATAGCATCAGTGAGCGTTTCATACGCTACACCAGGGAGCGCGGCCCAGATGACGGACCAGAGTGGACACAAGTTTCGGAGTAAGTATGAGTCAACATACGCCGATTTCCTGAAGGACATCTATTCAAGCCGAGTTGCTCTGATTAGAGAGTTCGAGAACCAGATTGGCAAGAACGAAACGCACAAGATCTTGAGTGATTTCTATGATAGAGAAGCCGTTGAGAATATCAAGGGCCTCATGAAAGGAGTGAACAAACCTCTGGAGTCCATCGAGGACTTTGGGAGTCTGATGAAACAGCTCTCGGCCAACGAATTTTCGTCCAATACTCAGACTCACGACTATCCTCACTCTGACCCCGGGACCTTCAGCATGTGTACTAGAGAATGTCTTTGGGCGGACGTATTCAAAGAACTCGAGGCCACGGACCTAGGATATCTGATGTTCTGCCAAACAGACTTCGCTGTTGCCCCTGCCTTTCATCCGAGTATACATCTAGAGAGGAAAAAGACTCTGATGCAGGGCGACGATGTCTGTGACTTCATTTATCACTGGAAGAAGCAGAAGTGAAGTCACACGTTACTCGGAGATAGTGGTTTGAAGCAGTTCTATGTCGCAATGGGGGCCATAGTCGAGAGTGACAAGGGAGTCTTGGTCCTCAAGCGGTCTCCTGAGAAGGACTTTGCCCCGGACACATGGGAAGTGGTAACCGGACGGCTTGAGATGGGAGAGAATCCGGAAGAAGGAATAATCAGGGAGATTGCAGAGGAAACGGGCATTCAAGCGGAGTTAATCATGCCTGTCTATACAAGCTTCTTCTACAGAGGTTCAGAGGAATATCCAATGGTCTTCATCGATTTCTGGTGCAGATATCTTGAAGGCGATGTGAGATTGAGCTGGGAACACTCTGAGTACGAGTGGGTTTCTTTGGTCGAAGCCTTGCGGAATCCGGACCTCAAACCATTTCATAACTCATTCTCAAGGATACTTGGACTGAAGTCACACTTGCCCTCGGACTTTTCATTCGAAGATTGACTTGTGTCCGAAACGATTCGAAGATTGTTACTCCTTGCTGAACTGAAGCAGTTCTATCACATTGCCTGCGGGATCGCGCATGGCCATATAGGTGCCAGCAGGAAATCGCTGTGGGTGGTCATGCACGAACTCCACATCGAGTTCCTTTAGCCGGGCGGCCTCTTCCTCAAGATTCTCTGCTTCAATACAGAGCACAACTTGAGTTGCTCCCGGGTACTTCAGTTCGTTAGATTCCTTCACCTCTTCAAGAATCAATGGAGGACCTTCATTCTTGAGGTGAACAAGACAGTCATCATATCTGTGTTCTACCTCAAAGCCAAGTTTGTTACAGTAGAAATCTAGGGCTTTGTCAATATCATTAACATAGACTCCTATCACGCGGATTCTCGTCAGCTCTGACACCTCATAAGCTTGTAGTGGGACGGGACAGGCATTGTGCCAGCTTCACGTGAAAAAGCTTGCAGTCACCGCATGAAAAACAGAACCTATTCACTTCAATGACAGGGATTGACTCAATCTCTTCAGTGCTGTCTGGCACTCACTCTTGAATCGCTGAAGAATCTCTCGGGTCTGTTTGTTTGGACTCCTAGAGAGCTCAGAATCGCATCTCTCAATC
>JBHLPB010000113.1:5871-8088 GCA_048939905.1 Promethearchaeota archaeon | reverse complement strand
GGCGCCCAAGAGGCGCCGCATGATGGACATGATTCTTGCTCTTGGCGGCCTGAAGGAGGAGGCCGCAATCCCTCTCAGCAAGGTGAGCGAAGAGATTGCTAGTCTAAGAACTGAGCTAGAACCTCTAGCTGATGAGATTCTCGCGTTCCCAGATGCATACTTCGAGGAGTTCTTCGAGGCAGCAGAGAAGTCCAATATTGCTTCACAGACTACTGACAAGGCTGTTCTGCGAGAGGCCATTGCCAGTCTTGAGAAGGCCTGCTCAATACTTGATACAGGAGGAGTTCGAGGTCTATTAGAACTGCTAGAATCTGCTCTTCAGTCCCTAGAGGGAGTTGAAGACACAGAAGCAGCTGAATCTGCCGTGGACGTAGCAGAGATACTAGCACCGCTTCCGGATTTGATTGCTCAGATTGAGTCTGTCTTGGAGGGCTACGAGTCCAAGAGTCAGTCTGAGGCCGAGGCTGCGCACGCAGAACTGGGATCTCTGGTAGAGGCCATTTCCGAAATCCTGTCCGAGATTGAGAAAGACGTTGGTGGAGCACTAGATGCACTTCAGAAACTAGGCACAAAGACTCGGTATGGGCCATTTCTACGGACTGTAGCACAAGTAAAACGCGGTATTCGCGAGGGTCGGATAGATGAAGGTCGCGCATTAGATCTTGTCCTCGGAAATGTTCTGACTGAACTTAGACGAGGCGTGATTATGTTCATTCTCAGCAAGATGGGCTCAAGAACGGTCGTCGAGATTGGCGAGCTCATGAAGGACTCCCCGGCGCTTGTCCAATCTGCCATTATCAGTATGATTCAGAGGGGAGAGGTCGAGATGATCGGTCTCGATGGCGATGCCCCAGTCTTCTCTAGAGTGCTTGAGGCCGCTCCGGAGACGACACTCGTGTTCAAGAAGATAATCCAACAGATTCGTGGAGTATCCAAGTCAATAGGAGGAAACCTGAAGTCGTCAGTTGAGGAGTCGTTGACACAACTAGAAACGCTGTTTGAGAGGCTGCAGAAACTCGGTCAATATGATGAGACGCAATTGGCTGATTCTATGAACAGTCTCCGGATGGCAGTAGATGACGCAACAGAGGCCGTCTTGAGGTCGGAGAGTGCAGATAGTTCCGAAGACCTTCGCCTGCTTGTGTCTGCAGGCTTGGAGGCCTTTGCACGCTTTAGACTCAAGATAACCTTGGAGAAAGGCCCAAATCTGGTGTCCGGTCTGAATGTCTATGGGGAGAAGTTGGACCCAGACGTCTATGAGAACATGATGTCCACCTATTTGGACAGCGAGCTTGAGAGAGGAACAATACTGGTTCTCATCCGCGAGATAGGTGCCATGACTGCAGAGGACCTTGCGAAGAAGACGAATATCCCCCAGAATAGAGTCCTACAGCATCTACTCCGCATGAAACGCGATGAACTACTCACCGTTCTGGGTGAGAGTCACGGTTACCTTCTATACGATGTCCCGCGAACGCCCACCGAAGCTGAGATTGCAGTGGAAACCGCAAGCAGTCAAGCTCTCCAGCTGACTGAGGCCAAGTCGGAAGTGAGAACGCTTCTTGATGATCTTCGGGCCGAGGACATTGGCAAGTTAGCCAACGCCTTGGAAACCCTATCAAAAGGCCGTGATAAGCTAACTAAGATCTCAGTGGATGGTGTCAAAGTTGGCGAGTCGGTGCTGGCCGGGGTTGAAGAGAAGATAAAGACGGCCGTCGCCATGACATATCGAACACGCGCCCGACTTCCAAGCACTCGTGCCAAGGTGACGCTGGATGACCTGATTGATGTGGATGTGCCCTCTGTCTTGGAGGAGTACAAATCGATGATGGGCTATGCACCCCTTCTGGGTTTCGGCACAATTGAGTGGGATCAGTCAAAGTGTCTTGGCTGCAAGTCTTGCGAGATTGTCTGCCCAGAGGATGCAATCCAGCTGAAACCCGTGATTCAAGCGAAGGAGCTCTTTGAGTTCTCTGAGGACTCTCTCGGAGAGCTACCAGTCAACAGAGCACTCTTCTACAGGACTGTGAGGAACCTTGCAGCGAAGAAACCAGATGGCGACATAGTCCTAGAAAAGGACTCTCCAGGCTTTGGGAGGGTTGATGTGGACCTCTGGCTCTGTGTGGCATGCCGCACGTGTGTGAGGCGGTGTCCAGGACCTGATCCCGGGGCATTAGAGCTTGATCTGAAATGGAGCCTTCCTGAGGTAGTACGTCA
>JBHLPB010000113.1:0-5771 GCA_048939905.1 Promethearchaeota archaeon | reverse complement strand
CTCGAACTACAACGAAAGGCAAGGGAATTCGCCCAGGATTACATGATTCCCTACGCCCACTACTACGATACGACTGGTGAGTTTCCACTACCAATCATCAAGAAGTGCTGGGAGGCTGGTCTGATGAACCTCGGTATCCCGAAGGAGTACGGAGGGCCTGGACTAGGCGTGCTGGAGCAGTGTGTAGTAGTCGAAGAAATGGCGGCAGGATGCGCTGGAATGACTACTAGCATCTATGTCAACACGCTAGGGGCGGAGCCTATTCTTGTGGCTGGCAACAAGGAACAGAAGGAGAAGTATCTCAAGCCACTCACCGAGGACTTGAAGTTCATCAGCTTTGCCTGCTCAGAGCCCGGAATGGGAAGCGACGTGGCTGGAATCCAGACCAGAGTCAGGAAAGAGGGTTCGCACTATGTTCTCAACGGATCCAAGTTCTGGATTACCAATGCACCCCATGCAGACTACTTCACAGTGTTCGCTAGCCTTGACCCCAGTCAGAGGCACAAGGCTCTCTGTGCAATCATAGTAGATGCAGATACACCGGGGGTGAAGACAGGCCGTCCTGTCGAAAAGATGGGTCACAAGGCATCTACAACATCCTCAGTCATGTTCCGGGATGCCAAGGTCCCAGAGGAGAACTTGCTGGGCTCAGAGGGCAAAGGGTTTCCAATAGCCATGAAGACATTCTCCATGACTAGGCCGGCAATTGCAGCCTTCTCTACGGGTCTCGCACGGGCCGCAATGGAGTACGCGAGAGAGTATGTCAACAAGAGAGAGGCATTCACTCAGAAGCTACGAGAGTTCGAAGTAATACAGTTCAAGCTGGCTGAGATGTACATGAAGCTAGAGGCCTCCCGTGCCCTCTATCTCAAAGCCGCTTTGGTCACTGACTCCGGAGAGGATTCCACTGTTCCAGCAAGTGTTGCAAAGGCGTTTGCGACAGATGCAGCCATGGAGATAGCTAGTGAGGCAGTGCAGATCCATGGTGGCTACGGCTACATAGATCAATACCCGCTTGAGAAACTGTTTCGTGATGCGAAGCTATACCAAATCTACGAGGGAACCAGCGAGATTCAGCGATTGATACTGGGCCGCCACGTACTCAAGGGCTATGAACCGGCGATGAAAGAACTACCAAAGTGGGTGAACATGAAGCCTCCTGATTTCTGAGAAGCGCTTCATGGAGTGATGAAACATGTTGGTCAAACGATTCAGTGATTGTGAGGAGATTGTTGCTCTAGATGGCACGATTCTTCGTGAACTCCTAAACCCCAGACATGACCAAGGTGATTTGAAACTCGACTACTCATTGGCTCATGCGATTGTCAGACCTGGCCAGTCATCCGCGCCCCATCGCTTCTTCGAGGCCTCCGAGGTGTACTACATACTTCAGGGTACAGGACGGGTGCACGTTGACAACGAAGCATCAGACGTGCGCGCCGGAGACACTGTCTATATTCCACCTATGGGTGTCCAGTATATCGAGAACACTGGCGACACAGACCTAGTGTTCTTATGTGTGGTGGCCCCTTCTTGGTATCCGGATGCCGAAGAGCTAGTGGAATAAACCGGGGCGGACTACGCGGATTTGTTCCTCTATCAGAGAACAGGCTGGTGAGAGAAACCTATGCATGCCCATGTGTTGTCCGAAGATGATCTTGACATCGTTGCAGGCATCTGTCTGGACCCCAGTGTTCCGGCAAAGTGGCGCGAGATCATGAAGCCGGCGATGGAAGCACGTAAGGACTGGCTGAGGGTTATGATGCCAAGAGGACTGCAGGTGACTGCTGTTCTAGGTCCCAAGGGGGAGAAGAAGGGTCTGATAGAACATGTGCCCATTCAACTCGCGTCCGAGCCCGTCAGCGGTACGAAGTCACTGTTCATCAACTGCATTTGGGTTGTAGAGGCCTTTTGGCACACGGGAGTAGCGCAACCACTCATGGAACATTGCATCAAAAGGGCTGAAGAGTTCGGTGGAGTGAGCGTCTTGGCCTTTGATGGCGACAAATGGTTTGGTTTCATGCCGTACATGCCCTCAAGCTTTTTCGAAAAGTTCGGTTTCGTTGCCATCGACCGTGATGGAAGTCGTGTGCTACTCCATCTGGATTTGGGTGGAGGCGAGAAACCAACACTCATCCCTCCAAAGACTCGAATCCTTGACAGAAACGACAAACCAGTTGTTGAAGTCTTATTCAACAACCAGTGCCCATGGTCCGGATGGATGGCTGATAAGGTCCGAAGAGCCGTGAAGAAATACAAGGCCATTGTCGAGGCAGTCAACACTGATGATAGAGCTGTTGTAGAAGAGTATGGTCTCTCTCGTGGTGTCTGTGTCAATGGAATGCCAGTCATGAAGAGGATGGCGACAGTGAAGGAAGTTGAGGCTGCAGTGAAGGCTGCCCTAGGTCTTACATAACTCTGCTATCTGTTTCGCAAGCATCTGAACATTGATAGGTGAGAATTCCACTCAGTCTTTGGTCTGAATGAAGGTCTTCAAACCTCTGGTTGCATTTCTGGTTCTGCTTACGATCACGTCAGTACTGGCTGGGCTGCTGTTTCCGAGTGAAGTCTCGGTCCTGAGCTACTCTTCAACTATGTTTCTAATGGTGTGCATCGCAAATGCAGCACACTTCCTTGAAGAGTACTACACCAGAGCATGGGAGATAGAAGGTCATCTCCGAAAGAGCCCGGACGGCACTCCCAAAGAGTCACTCTATGATAGGGCGTTCTTTGTCGCATTCTCTCACTCAATCGTGCTCATGAGCTTCCTGTTCTATTTCCCCATTGCCAATGGTGATCCCTGGGCATTGCTCTTTGGTCTGGGTGTGTCCGTGAATGGCATTTTGAATGGCGTGGTCCACCTTGGAATACTAGCCAGGTTTAGGAGAAACACAGGCGTCGTTTCAGGACTCTTTCAGTTGCTCTTTGGCTCATTGGTTCTAGTTTCTTTGGTTATTCCTATCATCTAAAGCAGCATATGGACCAAGATTGATTGTGTGGTAGGGCCGCAGAGCGGTAGTTTCCGTTGTAGATCATGGGTCTGTCCACTCGAACCAATGAGGTTCCCAAAACGCAGGAAAGCCGTCTGAGTACAGGTTACAATGGATGTTCGATTTGTTCTCAGCCTACACTCCTGTCTTTGTCACGATGAGTATGATCGAACTCTTCCTCTATCGCTCAGCTTTGTCGACTGTCAGTCTGCCTGTCATGTTTCTTCGCTTGACCAGTTTTTGACCGAGTTTCGCTGGTCTTGCCAAACACGATAAGCACAGACATCCATTGCCGCTGTCCTTAGACGGCTTAACTATAGTTAAGCCCCAACGTAAATAAACCCTTTCATATCTGCACAAATCAGTCAAGATAGTGAGGCAGACACTATTATCCCACTTCTTCCAGCCCGAAAGTGCGGAGCAAATCCCTCACCCTCACAATCAGCTCATCAATGAATGACGTATCTGACGTTTGACCTGCGGAAATCGATACTTGGATTCGAATGTCAAGTTCAGCAGAGCCGACTCTCTCCCCCCTTCTGACAGCCATTGAAGAGGTGAATTGAGGAACGGCTGTATCCTCGATGTCCACAATCTCGATGATCTCTGGAATCTTCTTTCGAGGAAAACTCACTACATGAACTAGGTCCTCCTCAATACGAATCATCCCCACTTCTTCCAACAAGTCTACGAGTGCATTTGCTCCTGTCCTTGCATTGTGGTCCGCCGACGGCCGATCAGAGTGCATTATGACCCGCATGATTAGCTGTTCCTTGGTGACCTCAGAGTCATTGGAAATGAAATCCAAGACTGGCTTCAAATCTCTACAATCAAGAAGCAATTCTCTTATCGCATCCTTGAAGTCCTCCCCCTGCGAATGGTCTACCAATCTTGCGACCCGCCGGCCAATAGGAGAGAGACGATATTTCTGCCCCTCCCTCTCAAGGACTCCTATCTGGCAGAGAAAGGGACTCTGCCTAGTGACGGTCTTTCTCTTGTATGAAGCTCTGTCAGCCACTTCCTGTGCGGAAAGTGGCTCTTCGTAAGCACGAGCTCGGTTCCAGGCACTAATGACCTCAAGAAGACCATCCAATGATATGGCATAGGGGACCGCCATGCATGCATCTTCTACACTCTCAGTCAATGAGGAAGTCCTCCGGTTTTCACAAACTATTGGTGATTTGTCTAAATGAAGCATTGTGGGATGTTCATGTGACTCGTTTGGCTCTCGGTGGAGGGAATAGGTGCGGAGATTATCAATCAATCTCTGGAACGCAAGAGCCCTCTGACTATCTCTTCGTAATGCTTCCTTGCTGAATCACCACTCTGTGAGAGTCCAATCTGAGCAATAATGTGCTTTAAACCGAAGAATAGGTTGAGTTTACGGCTTTTGTCGCATTCCTTTTGGTCTAAATATCGCCACGGATATAAGCTCCCCTGCATGTTGAAGCTTAGCTATATTGGCCTACGGGTCAATAGAGGTGTGAGTCTTTTGAGTGGAGAAATGGGCCTCAAAACCATAGTCTTGCATCTATCTGCTGTTGCGTTAGCTCTGTTCTACTTGATATACGCCCCCTGGACAGCGCTATCTGCATTGGCGTCAGTCATGGGTGCAGAGGTTTGGGTCTACTACTTTGCACTCACATTGGGACTATTGTTCCCTCTATACTATACAATGGGCCAAGAGAATATGGCCTGGATTGTACTGGGTCTTGCTATTATTATCAATTCAATAGTATGGCTGCTTGTTGAGCTGACAAAAGCAGCCGCAATACTCATGGTACTAATGGTCGGTCTATTGTTCTTCCTAGGTCCAATCTTGGAACCAAGAATTGACGACTGGGATCTGGTGAAGAATATCTTTCACTTTCTGAAGGGACTCTTCATCATTCTGGCGGCTGGCTTCTATGCTAGCTGGTCTCTCGACGATTTCATTGGGCCAATGAGCATTAACCACATTATGCCCCCGTTCCTTTACATGGGTGGCGGCCTGCTTGCAGTGTTTGGAATAGTCCTTCTCGTCTATGGTCTATTCAAACTCCTGAGGATGTACACTGGAGAAGCGATTGGCAAGTTCTTTGGCGATTTGGCAAAGATATCCTACATTCTAATGGTAATTGTCTTCCTGCTGGGAATTACTTACAATGTGACGACCTTCGTATTCCTTAACGCTTGGGGTGCTGTATCGTTCCCAGCATCAATAGACTTCTTCGCGGATATGTCAGTAGTTGGAAACTCCGACTTGGGTGCTTTCCTATTGATTATCTTGTACATCTACGGCATGTACAGAATCGTTGAGAAACTGGGACAGTAGTCTAATCATAGGGAAAGGTGAGCGAACACTCCCTCTCCTCGCTCTTCTTTCTCTTCCCTTGACTCTGAACGCCTTGAACAAGAGGAATTGCCAACTTCCTTGTCAGAAATGAATCCTCGAGTTAATCCTCAAATGTTCTGCCATCTAGCGGAGTGCGACAAATAGCGATGCCTGGAGCGAGCGGTACATGACGTCCAAGTGCACATCCTTCGTCTGCCGTCCTATCATGAGTACAATAATGATAGCGATGATTCCAATTGTAAAAACGGAAACACCCAAAATCGGAAATGTGGCTGGGTCTTCTATGACGGACACATCAACAATGATTGTGTCATTTGTCTTGAGTCCAACATCATCGGTGATCTCTAGAGTCAACTCATACTCACCCGGCTCAAGAATTCCAAAGTTGAAGCTTAAATTGGAAGGTTTCCAGAATCTATCGTAGAGGAAGGTGCCTGAGTCTAGTT
>JBHLPB010000112.1:0-8119 GCA_048939905.1 Promethearchaeota archaeon | reverse complement strand
TCCTGAGGTGCACAGCAGGGCAATTCAATCTGGTATTAACGATTGTGGACAGGAGTCACTGGCGAATGATCGCCGCATCCCGAGCTTCACTTTCCCTAGAAATAGGAGTCGACCAGCTCTCTCGCTGAGCTGAATTCCTTCAAACTACCTTCAAAGCTCTCCACTATTGGGCCAAACACCCCATCAAACTTCTCTGTGAACTCTCTTACCTTGCCAAGAAGCACCTGATATGCGGCCCTAGCAATGAGAACGCAAGTGAAGTTCACTCCGTGGGCGAAGAGAATCTCATAGTCCCCAATCGAAACGACGTTCAATCCGCTCTCGCTATTTGTAATCTCCTGAAACAGGGATTGCACCCCTGAGATCCCGGCAGCCGTTAGCGCCTGATCCACATCACGACTCTCCGAGAATTGACGGTGATAGACAAGAAGACCTCCGGCACCTATCAGGTACAGCTCAACCAGTTGGCGTCTCCAATCCAGCTCATCAAGGGCAGGTGTGTCGACGATCGCATATCCGAAGATCATGAGGCCGCCCACTAGCATGCCCGACCCAAGAATGTAGACAAGTTCACCAAGATTGTAGTAGACTAGGTCGCTTCGTCCCAAGAACCCCACGAAACCTATTAGGAATCCTGTTACTAACTGTTCGATTCCTCTTCGGACTTCTCCTGTCGTGTTCCGCAACGTAAAGACCAGGAACATCATGATACCAACAAACGTCACGATTGCGATGGTGAGGGCTTGGAGCTCCATATACGAGCGTGGGGAAAAGAGAGTAAGAGTAGCTATTGCGAAGCCAGTCAGAGAGAAAGCATGACGCGTTTTGTATGGAACTATGCGTTCAATGGTGAAGAAGAAAGCAGTCAAAGCCAACATCAGGCTGACGTAGCCGACCTTGACATAGAGGGTGTTGAGTGGTTCCTCTGTGAAGTAGAAATCAGCAAGTATGAATGATGAAGTGTTGAAGACCATTCCAAGAAAGAACACGCTCCATGCAAACTTGACATCTACAAGTTTCCTTGACTTTTTCCGATACCATTGTCCGAGAAGCACTGCACAGAGTAGGGATGAATAAAAGATGACCGCACTATCCAATATCAAAATCAGGTCTCGAATTGGATTGCCGGAATCAAACAGTGGCAGTGACTTGGCACCCCGCGTGAAGCTTTCAGGAACAGATTGGATGTAGTGCTTTTTAGTGAAGCTTCGACAGAATGATGGCAATCACCCGGCATCTTGCTATCTGCCTCATGACCGTGTCCTAATCTTCGTCAATGAATCTGCCTATCATCTCAATTAGCGTGTCAACAGCCTGGCCCCACCTATCTGAATCGTCTGGAAGGAGCTCTGGGGCGTCAATCACCCTTCTCAGCTTGGCAATCTGACCTGAATGGTACACTCCGTGTTGGGCCGTCCGAAGAACTGCCCACGAAACCGAAGGTCCTCCTTCACGTGGAGAAACAATCTTGAGCTGGTCTTCCTTGGCGCCTTCGACTCGTTCAGTGATCTTCTGAGTATTCTCTGACAAGCGTTCTAGGACCTCTGACAGGCTCTCGCCTTTTACGGGGGGACCGATTGACTGCCCAAGCTTGTGAAACCAGTAGGTTTCTGCGTTTATGATGTGGCGCAGGATGCTCAGGATGTCCTCGAAGTCTTTCTCCGATACAATCTTCTTGAGCATGTGTTCTTCGGTCAGCCCCGAGATGACTCGATGCATATGACGGCGCTGATTATGATGTGTTTGGATAGTCATTCCTCTAAACCATTCTGGAATCAGACCCATTCACCTCCATTTATCCAGGTCCTGAATTCGCGGGTGGCTCTCTAGTCAACGTTACCAAATCGAAACCTCGTGATCCGAGACCCATCTTCTCAGCATGCGCCAATTGTTTCTCTGCGAGTTCAAGAATCTCCCCTGAGTTTGGGTCTTTGCAGGCATGAGCCATTGCGAACTTGCAGGCACCGCACTCGATTTCTCCAACCACTGAGTCGGGATTTGCAGGAGCATTATTGATAGCCTCAAGCGTGGCTTGATCAACGGCCAACGGGTCTTTCGATCCAAAGATACCTATGTCATGCACGAGGAGTGGGGCGCCGACATTCCAGCAGTCGCACTTGTCACTGATGTCGATTGCAAGGTTGATGTAGTAGAACTTGTCAGCACCGATTGAGTTCACGACGCCAACAGCATTCTCCACAAATATGGGGCTTTGAGTGTGATTTGGCCTCCAAGACATTCTAGCAGCTTTTGCCTCGACCCTTGAGCAGACACTCACGCAGTGGTAACAGAAGATGCACTTCTCCGCATCTAGCTCAGCCTTCTCGTTCATGGTGATACATCTCACGGGACACACCTTCAGACACTTAGAGCATTCTGGTCCAAGACACTTGTCAGGGTTGATTTTGATATCACCCATGAAGTGCATTGCCGCCTTGCCCTTCTTGCCCACTAACCCGATGCCAAGGTTCTTGATTGTGCCACCAATACCACCCAGACCATGACCCTTGGCGTGAGTGAGGACTATCACCTTGTCACAGTCTAGAAGAGCAGCTGCGACATCAACGCTCCTGACATGGTCTCCATCAATATTGACGCCAAAGACATCAGTTCCCCAATAGCCATCCGCCATTATCACTGGTGCTCCCACGGACCCAGGCGTATAGCCATGGAGAACCGCCATTCCGAGATACTCAGGCGCAGTTGTCCGTCCTCCGTATGTTCCACCCTCTCCGTATCCAAGCCCCGTGGTTTCCGCCACAAATGGGTGTGCTCCTGCTGCATGAACTAGGTCCACTACTTTTCGTACGTACGCTGGACGCAGATAGTTGGTGTTTCCATACTGACCGTAGTGTGTCTTGATCATGACCTTTTCTCCAGGCTGGATCTCCTTGTCAAGTCCTAGCGAATTGAAAATATCCTCCAACTTGTCCAACATGTTGTAGTATGTCTTTGCATTTCTATCTGAGAAGTAGACTATCGATTTTGACATTGCACGGACCTCCCTAGAATCACAGGAAATCGTGATATTAACAGTTACTGACAACTGGACACTCACTTCGAAGGAAGATGATGTGTGAGCGCCACAAGGGCGCCCACCAAAAGGGTAGTCTCTGCACCAAGCCCGGGCTCGAGATGTTGCCCCAGTCTGATGAGATCTTGTCCTGTTGTCCGTCCTCCCGGCAAAGACTCAAGACACCACCGAAGTCTTTTGGGAGATATATATCGGTTCTAACGAAAGTGACCGCGGATTTGTCAGGGCGCCAAATGGCATCCGTCTAGTCCTGCAAGATGTCAAGACACATCTCCATCAGAGTCCGTTTCACCTCAAACCCTGAGTCCATGAGAGATTGCTTGAGATCAGTCCCCGCATCTATCTCCAGCTTCACCTCGCGGACTCCGTCCCGATACAGGTTGACAACTAAGTCATGAATCAACTCTGAGAGAAGTCCTTTCTGTTTCACGAAACCGGTCGCCAAATGTGTGAGGTCGATACGACCCTTCCTTCTCTTGATATTGGACCGTGAAGCGACCATAAGGTGCCCATCACTCACATCGCCGAACCCCAGGAAGCGCGGCCTCCATTCATCTGAGATTTCGTCCCTCAATTCAAACATATCGAGAGGGCGAATGCCACTTCTACCGTTGAATGCACCAAACTCTCGTAGCGAGTTCATGTGATCGCACTTTCTTACCTGCGTGTTCAGTGGTGATCCTCTCACTTTGGTCTGACTCAGGTCTGCTAACATCTCATACCGCACGCGGCGAGTATCGAAAGTAAACTTGCTGAGAATGTCCGCTACTCTCACTTGAGCCATGAATGCCCATGAAGCGACGGCCATGGAACCATTCTCTCTTGCTCTCTCCATGAGGAACTCGATAAGGGCCTCGACTCCAGAATTCGTATCCGGCACTGATGAGAGATCAGCTATGAAGGACATCCTGGAGTCTACATCTTTCAAGAAGCGCGCAGTTGCGGTGGGCCGTCTATTCCGGAGGGCAAGGTACAAGTCCTCTTGCCTGCACTGATGATTTCTTATCATGACTCTCAGTTCCTGAGCGTGAAAGGACACGAAACCTGAGAGGTTCTGACGTCCTTCATTGTAGACGCTCACCCAATCATCGAATCTGTTCCTTGTCAGAGGAACCACAGAAACCTTCGCCAAATCTCATCCTCTGAACTTCTTGTGGAGTGGCTATTGAACTCATTGCTTAGATTGGACGCCTTATAACAGAATGGGCAGATGTACTATGCGATAGGTATTCGCGTACATTAGGAAGTCTGTGAGTTCGCTCACAGGTAATTCCTCCACGATAATCACTGGGGGCCCTCATCGGGCCTCCAACTCCTTCCTGCTACTTCTTGCCCATCGTCAGTGCCATTATCGCCTTCTGAACATGGAGACGGTTCTCGGCTACATCGTAGACAATTGAACGCGGACCATCAACCACCTCGTCTGTGACTTCGGCATTTCTGTCTACAGGGCCACAATGTGTGAAGAACGCTTCGTTTGTCCCCGCCATCCAGTCTTTTGTAGTGATCCAGTCATCATACTTTGCGGCTATCTCAATCTCCTTCTTCTTCGCTGCGTCCACACCTCGTTTCATCATGCCATCGTAGAAACCAGATGTCATCCAGTTTCTTGAGTAGACAAACTCAGCACCCTGATAAGCCTCATCCAGGTCATGGACAATCTCGAAGTTGCCACCTGAAGCTGCGGCATTCTCTTCACACATCTTGATGATATCGGGGTCAAGATCATAACCAGGAGGATGAGCCAGAGTGACATCCATGCCAACCCGAGTGTTGATTAGGATACTCTCTTGGACAGAGCACCATGACCTGACAAGGGCACCCTTGCCCCAGACCTGCAAGAACTTCTTACCTTTCAGATTCTTTCCACCATGCATTCGGTAACCCATGACATCGGCCAATCCTTGACAGGGATGGTACTTGTCGTGGGCCATGCTTACTATAGGCACACTTGCATGCTCTGCGTATTCTTGAAGCAGTTCGTGGCCTTGACCATAATACTCCAGGGCTGTTTCAAGGATTCGAATACCTATCCCGACAGCATACCGACTCATTACTTGTGCTGCATCCTCAACGGTTTCCCCCGCAGTCTTGGCGGATTTCAACCGCATTGTCTTCGGCTCCAGGAATTGGGCGTGGCCACCAAGCTCAGAGGCTGCGGCCTCGAACGACTGTCTAGTGCGAACAGAGGGGTTGTAGAAGAACATGAAGAAGGTGCGTCTGTCGAGGCAGCTGTTCAAAGGATGGTCATAACGATTTGCCTTGAACTCGAATGAGAGGTCAAGTGTGCGCTCAAGCTCATCGACACTCCAATCTTGGGTACAGAGAAGGTCGCGTCCGTGCAGACTTTTCATGGTGTTCACGGGCATAGAAGGCACTAGCCGAGGTTTTAGGTGTATCGCCAAACCGCGGACTAGACCACACAAAGAAGGATAGATTCAAGTTGCTCTTGGATTCGCCGTGTCTGGGGAAAGAACATGAAGAAGATAAAGCTCGCCTCCATCCCTTCTATTGAAGAGTTCACCGAGTTCCTTGAGGACGTGACTGTCACGGACTGGCACCTCGCTCTCGTTGACAATGCGCTGGAGGTTGTAAAGGGAATTCCAGATGCCGAGGGTGTCATTCTGAAAGGTTCGCTTGGGAAGGGTGAAGGAGACATATTCTCCGATATCGATTTCGTGATTCTTCACGACGGTGAGCCGTCAGACTCGCCAGCAATCTCAAGCAGCTTCATGGATGAACTGGATAGAATTGGGGAGATGATCCACTTCTTCACATCTACTGCATTTCATGAAGACAAGATCATCTACTTCAGACCGTATGTGAAATTCGAGCTCAACGTGAGAACCTGCAAACAAGCAGGAGAAGATTGGAGAACATCAGTCGGGAAGGTGCTATTCGACCGCAGAGGTCGCGCTAAGGAAGTCGTCGCGGCAGCAAGCGAGATAACATTCTCCATTGACGATGTCATGAAGACAATCAGTGATAGAGCCATACAGATACCAACTTTCTGTTACATAACCGCCGGATTTGTAGTGAGAGGTGAGGACGCGTCAGCTCTTGAGGCGGTAAGCTGGATCAGCAATGACATGCTCAAGCTTAGTGGTTGGCTCCTAGGGCAATGGGATGAGGGCCCGCGTAGGGCAGAGGAGAGATTCCCGAAAGAAGTACTTGAGTACTTCATGCGCTCCCAAGTCCGGACAGTAGACGAAACCTGGGATGGAATTGATGTCCTCCTTTCTTGGTACGAAGACTGGCTTGTACCAAGGTTTGACAAACTGAATGTGGCTCACGCTCTTGTTCAAGTAGATAGGATGAGAGCTGTACTTCATATTCTGAGGAAGAAGATGGAATAGACCACGTCGGAAATATGCCAGCATTTCTACCTAGATTGGATGATGCAAATGCCAGCAGCGAAACGGTTTTCTGAGACTATCGAAAACAAGAAGCTCGTTCGGAGATGAGAGTTGGACAGTCACTAAGCACATTTGAGGAGTTTGCTTCCAAGTTTGATGTCCAAATCCGCTTCTCAAAGGATCAGTACCGTCAGTTTGAGAAGGATATCCCTGTCGTTCTCACTGCGTTTCAGCTCGATGAACTGGTTGAACAAGTCTCTGAGCACATGGGCCTGGCTGATTTCTTGGAAGACAATGCACCGCAGATATCGCCTGTGTGCATGTCTCTGTTTGTGTTGAATGAAGCCACATGGGCACTGATGAACCGCAAGCCTTGGGACAAGAACAAGATGCTTGCAATGACAACCTTGCCCCATTGCTCCTGGGACCGCAATGAAGAAAGTACGTCAAATCCGAAGTCGGTCAAAAGGTGGGACCTTGGCCAGAGTACCCTAGCATTTGGAAAAGCGCCTCCGACGCTCAATGTATCAGGTGATGGCGGAGACTTCAGTGGATTCATTGAACAGAGCATGCTCACCGCAAGGAAATTCGGTATGCCTGAAACGCGTGGTTTGGTGCCGAACTACCAGTTCAAGAAACTAGAGATTGCTGCCGATTTGAAAGATGCGAGAATACACGTTCATCCGGAGCCCGCTGATGAGTTTGACTATGACTACTCAGCATCAGCAAAGACCTTCTACAATCATGGGATAGACTTGGAACTAGATGGGGAGAGTGTGACTCTTCAGGTAGGGAAGCAAAATCCATCAAAACTTAGAGGTAGGGTTCACTTGCTAATAGGAGTTCCAAATGATGCTGAATGCGACCCGTCAAAGGAACTCCTGGCCGATATATGGTTCCGCGTACTACATCGTCTAGCGGAGGCAGAGAGATAGATGTACATGGTCGCTGCTTTTCTGTTGCTGGGAGTTCTGTCCATAGCCTTCTCATATATCTGGTATAGAAGACTGAACACTTTCAACGAACTCTTCACTTTCTTCTTCGGCAGGTTCAATCCTGATGAAGTTGATATCAGCGGTCGTCGGAAATACACTCGCTGCCTCTCACACAGATGGTTCATGAAGAATATTGTCCACGGTGACTACCTGAAATCAGGGGAAGGCTTGAGTGACTTTGTTGGGCAGAACACTCTGTCTGGAACCATGTTGGTCGGAATGCTGCTCGGCGTAGTCCCGATGATTCTTGTATACATCTTTATCCAGAGCTTCACGCTGGCAGGAGCCTCACTAGCAGTTGTCATGATAGCGGTGTTTATTGTTCGGAGTCCGGGTGAAGTGGAGATTTCGTACGATCTTCTTGGCTACCTAACTGAACAAGAACTGTCAGAACTCAAGATAGGGGACCTTGCCTATGCCAAGTTGTCCCATAGGAGAATAACTCTCTGGATGAGAACGCTATTGCTCATAGGTGTTGTATCCATAATTGTGTCTCCTTGGGGAGAGTTGATTCCGGAAGCGGTAGCATTCTCAGTGGCGGCTCTATTCGAGTTCTTCATGACGCAGGTGTTCGTGCCCGTGGCTGCTTTCTCGTATCCGCTCGCCCTGCTTCTATACATTTGTGCGATACCTCTCTCTTTGACGCTCATTTACCTCGTTCTTTCGCGGATTCGAAAGCGAGTCGAAACCAGAGGAGAAAAGGACTCAGTCTAGGACAGAGTGTTCTATTGCTA
>JBHLPB010000111.1:0-8125 GCA_048939905.1 Promethearchaeota archaeon | reverse complement strand
AATGGGTTCGGCCTCTATTGGTCCAATTCTTGCATCTTGACAGGCAACACTGCAACCAGTAACTACAATGAAGGCTTTGGTTTCTGGTATTTTGATTCATGTACCCTGACTAACAATACTGCTACCAGTAATACCTATTATGGGTTCGGCTTCTCTTTCTCTACCAATTGTACATTGATGGACAACACGGCCGGAGGGAATGGCTGCGGCATCCGTCTGGGTGGTTCCAGTACCGGGAACTTGCTCTTTTTGAACCAGCTCTTCAACAGTACGCAATCCAATGGTTGTGATGATGGCAGTTCAAACAGCTGGGATAACGGCACACATGGAAACTTCTGGGACGACTATGATGGTAGTGGCACATATCCCATACTTGGATCTGCCGGAAGTGTGGACAATCATCCCTATGTCCTTGGCGCCTTGGTTGACACTACTCCACCCACCATCGACAGTCCCTCAGACATCGAATATGAGCATGGGACCACTGACCACTCCATAGTATGGACCCCTGACGATCTCAACCCTCAGAGCTATGCCATCTATCTGAATGGCACCGAGGTGAGGTCAGGAGCTTGGAACTCGACCTCAGAAACCATCACTATCTCGGTGGATGGATTAGCAATAGGTGCGTACAACTATACCGTTGTATTGCATGACACCAGTGGCAACTCAGCGAACGACACTGTGCTTGTCACAGTTGTCGACACTACAGCTCCCACTATTGACCACCCGTCAGACCTTGTGTATGAAACTGGGACGCTAGGTCACTGGATAACTTGGAGCCCGTCGGATCCATATCCTGACTCTTATGAGGTCCTGCGAAATGGGACACCACTGACATCAGCTCCTTGGGACGGCTCCACAATTGCGATATCAGTTGATGGATTATCTGTTGGGGTGTATAACTATACGGTTTTAGTAACGGACACGCATAGTAATCTTGCAAGTGATACTGTGCTAGTGACCGTTTTCGCAGTAACTACGACCACCACTACTGCAACCACAACGACGACAACAGACACAACGACATCCACGACCAGTACAACGACGACAACTACTACCACGACAACAGGAACAGATATGATCGGTGGTCAGGACCCAATGGTGCTTTTGATTACGGCTGGAGCGATAGGAGGGGTGGTCGTCGTTCTGCTGGTCATTTACATCAAGAGATCGAGATGATTGAATCAGCAATTCTCTCAAACACACTGGGGCGAAAATCAATCATGAGAGAGAGGGTCTTGTACGGTGGTTTCTTGAGTGGAGAAACTTCAAATGAATGACCAGTTCGTGGATTATTCCGAAACCTCTATAACCGAGAATGGAGCAGATGCCACAGAAGGGGGCCAGTGGCTCAGCTAGGTAGAGCGGCAGGCTCTTAACTTGTTGGTCGTGGGATCCGGCTTCATTTCGATGTCGGACACGAATTCAAATCCCACCTGGCCCGCCAACTTTCTTTGACGACCAACCAAAGCATAGACTGCTGTGAATCCCAATCGGAACACAAATGCTGTTTCACAATACTGCTTCGTTGCACAGCATTCCTGACTTAGCCACCGGCCGCTCATTGTTAGTTGGACATCATGCTGTCCGTCCAGGAACGGCACTGGATTTGTGAACGTGAATTATGTTGCGTGCTGCGTTTATGTCAGCGTGAAAGTGCTCGTCACACTTCGAACAGTAGAAGAATTCTCCACCCTTTCTCTCGGAAGTGGAGGTTTCGCTGCCTACTCGCATGCCCCTTTCACCGCACTGATGACAGGTCTGACTTGTGTACCTAGGATTCACTGTCCAGACACTATACTTTGAGTGTCCAAGTGATTCCCGCATGTACCTCACGGCCTCGATTATCTTCCCCCAGAGATTGGCTCCCAGAAACCAAGACATGTCCTTCAAACCTGGACGTGTCTGGAAGCTCCGAAGGTCTTCAAAGAACAGCTTCTCAACTCTGTGAGTTTCACAGAACCATACTGTTCTCGAGGCAATCTGATGGGCTATCTCTCGATCAAGACGACGATATTTTTTCCACAGTGCAGTGACATGTCTATCTCCTTTGAGAATCGAGGCTGGATATGGCAATCCTGACCGCTTTTTGTCCCAGTTATTCTTCTTTCTAGCCAGTTCAGATGTGAGCCTATATGCATGTTTCCGTAGTTTCTCTCTCTTCTCAAGAAGTGGTCTGAAACTGACCATGATGTCGTTGAATGAGTCATTCTGCTTTACTGATAGGACCAATGGAACTCGGATTCCCCTATCTACTCCAGCAAGTGTGTCATACTTCCTCTCACCAAGGACCTTGGAACTCACTTTCCCGTTGGGAGAGAGAAATGGAATCCGTAGAAGGACCATATGCCCCCTGAGAAGTAATAATGGAGGGGCGCTTCTTCGAGCCCCCCTCAGCTGATTGACTCTCTCTTCAAGTTCAATCGCCTCCTTGGGGCAAGAGCTCTTCCTATTGCGCATCTTCATCAGCTCATAGGCCTTGTGTTGGAACTCAATAGTGTTCATTAGCTGCTGATGCATGTCCTGGAATTTCGCTGCCCTGAACCTCAGCCGTTCGGCTCTGCTAGCATCACCGCGATCCTCAGCCGTGTCAGCCGTCTTACTGTCCCCTATAGATGCTCGGGGGAGCCAGTTCAGAAACCGAAAAGTGAGTGTCTTCGACTTGTAGGGCGAGCGCTCATTCGCCTCTCCGTCAATGCCCGGTGGAAGCTTGATATGTAGCAGAATCTCGTTCTCTCTCTCCTTGTCGACCGAGAACCAGTAGCCCTGAGATGGTGTATTCTCGGTTGATGCTGAGAAGTCCAGGCTATAGCTCCTGAGCCTCGGTGCGGCCAAAGGATACCCGTTCATTACCCAAGTCTGGATTATGGTCGATGCAAGAGAGATAATCCTCTGTTGCTCAGAGGTGTCTTCTTTCATAAGGGTGGATATCTTGGCTCGCTGTCTTCCACGCCACTTGATCTTGATATCAAGGGCACAGAGAATATGTGTATCAAGAGCAGAACGAAGCTGCCTTAGCACTCCGAGAGAGTAGTGATACCCCTTGCCATTCTTCCTCACCGCCCCGCAGCTGTTTCGCACCTTTTGAATGAGGTATGAAGGGACTCTTCTCTTTCCCAGTAGCGATACAACGTCTTCCGGAGAACCCCGGAGATGCTGAATTGCAGAAGTGATGAGTCGTCTTCTTGTCCAGTCTGTGAGGATGATCCGTCCAGCTTGCTCCAGAGCATTTCTGTGAAGTCGTTCATAGACAAGCTCTCTGACCTCCCTGTTGTATTGGTAGCAGAGGTCCTTCTTGGCACGTAGAAGGTTGTAGGCTCTCCCCTTGTTCTCAGACAGTTTCTTGCCTACTTGCTCGGCATGTTCAGGGGTCTTGTAGACCTCGTCAAGAACCAGATTGACAGTCTTCACATACTGATTGAAGTGTGACTCAAGGATTTCCAAGTCTACAGATCTGACTTTCCTTCCAGAGTTCCTGAAGATCAGGCGGAGCTGATTGGAATCATCATTCCTGTTTCTTTTTGAGAATGAGGGGTCTGGGCCCCGACCACATCCCTTTCGAAGTACAACTCTATCCTTGGAGTTCAATACAAACGACTCAACGAGGTATGTTCTCTGTGGCATTCTAAGGTATTATTCCATCTCAATGGTAATTAACCCCCACAACTGGCCCACGGACCGCCAAGTGAAGTCCCTCGGTTTATAGAGATTGCGGTGCTCATACGAAAAACAAGGACACAGATTGGATGATTGTGTCTTTTGATGATTAAACTGATAAGAGAGATATTCAGCAGAGTGATATCACTAATCTCACACTTGACGTATAAGGGAGGCGGTAGGAATTTCTAAGCGCGTGGTCTTTCTATTAACGACAATCTTCGTTTTAGTAATAAGTTCGTTCACAGCGTCGAATCCAGTTCTGATTCAATGCAATACGCAACACAGCAATTATAGTGTTCAAGATGAGATTCGGAGGGTTGATGGTGCTGTAGGGCTCAGTGATTTGCTATCTACAAACGACACAATCATCTGGGAAACTACGCGTTCTCCAAGTACTCTCGATCCTACGACAACCTACGGTTCCAATTCCGTTTGGATCTCAAGCAATGTATATGAAACATTGTACACATATCCATTTGACAGCTCTGATGCTAGTCCATCAGTGCCTCTGCTTGCTGAATCTTTCGATATATCCGAAGATGGCAAGAGCTATACATTCAGACTTCGGGATGGCATATGTTTCCATGATGGAACGGAGTTCAATGCTACTTGCGTAAAGTACAATCTGGAACGAGTACTGAAGGTTTACTCAGTGCACACTGGTTGGTTGTTGGCAGATACATTACTTGGAGCATGGAGAATCTCAGAAGCGATTTGGGATCCTGACGGGGGGCCAGGTAGTTTGAAACATGAATCTGCTTACAATTCTTGGATAGCCCTCAATCCAATCGTTGTCGAAGACTCCTTGACGGTCACAATACGCTTGGAACGTCGCTTTGAACCGTTTCTCTCTATTATGGCGTTCCCAGTATTCTCGATGATTAGTCCCACCTGGATTGAAGCAAATGGAGGAGTATGGTACGGAGAGATCAATGAATACGTTCGCACACATACTTGCGGCACAGGACCATACTTGGTGGATAGCTGGATTGAAGGGAATAGCATAACACTAAGCCTGAACGATGATTATTGGAGAGAATCGTCTGCGGTTTCATCCAATCCAAATGCAGGCTCCATTCGTACTGTGATTCTAAGGGTGAACCAAGATGATGTTACTCGGAAGCTGAACCTTCTTTTGGGCGACATTGATGGTTGCTCTTGGCCATATGATGATACACTGGAAATCTGGAATCCCGAAACAGGAGAATCAAGAAATCCGGACATTGAAGTATATGCTGGTGACTACACATTCACGATGTACAATCTCGGGTTCAACCTCCGGGACCATGTCATACAATCAGGCCTCATGCAGATGAACCCATTTGCTAGCAAAGACTTCCGAGAAGCATGCTCTTACTCATTTGATTATCTGGACTATGCGAATACTGCTTGGAATGGTCATGCTGTTCCAGGACAAGGACCAATTCCAAAAGGTATGTTTGGACACGATGATACTGTCTTCACGTATGGATATGACCTTGAGAAAGCAGTTGTCGCGTGGAATAGGGCGATGGAGTCTGGGCTCGATGAGATTCTAGCAGACAATTCGTACAGTTTAGAACTCTACTACACTGATGACGACAGATTGCGTTTTGCTCATGCCTTAGAGACAACTCAGATTCTAGTAGAGGGAATTGACGCCATTCTAGACGATGAGAGGGCCCAAAGACCGATGGACAATTTGGTTATTGATATAGTGGAACTGGAGTTTGAAGAATACCGACAATATGAACGAAACGGACAATTGCCAATTGTCGCCTCGTTTTGGGCCCCTGATTATAGCGACCCTGACAACTATGTTGAGGCCTATGCCAAGAGTGACTATTTCTGGGCCAACATCATCGGATATCATGATGAGGATGTTGATAGCTGGATTGACTCTGCTGCACAGAGCCATGACTCATTGGAACGAACAGAACTCTATTCGCAGATTCAGGACGCTCTGGTAGATGAGATCGCTTACTTATGGCTATGTCAGCTTACGAATTTTCACGTCGAGAGTTCCTTTGTCCATGGATACGTATTCAACCCCATGCGTGTTGGTGACGGCGGGATTTGGAATGAGGGAGGGCCCTATTTCTATTATTACTGGAAAGAACAACCACCAGTTAGTAGCACAGTGAGAATATCTGATTGGTGGCGGCGCGAGTTTGCTGCGTTGTATTCACCGACACCAATGACTTACAATGAAACGTATCTTCAGAGCCTCGTTGACAAGATATCCCGTTCGTCAGATGCATTCGAAGATGTCACAACTTGCTCTCAGGCGTTTGCCATCTTGTCATTCGATAGCACAAAGGGTGTCGTGGGTCTAGCTAAGAGAGAACTTTACGCGCT
This sequence comes from Promethearchaeota archaeon, assembly GCA_048939905.1. Taxonomy (GTDB): domain Archaea; phylum Asgardarchaeota; class Thorarchaeia; order Thorarchaeales; family Thorarchaeaceae; genus SMTZ1-83. Next base: position 2,125 of record JBHLPB010000111.1, on the reverse strand, counting down.
ATGGCTGAATCTAGCCAACAGAGCGCTGACTGCTGACACAACGGTGGACTTAGGTTCATTGACAGAAGCATCAGACATCAGGGGTGTCATTTTGCAATGCGAGTCCATTATGACCTCCATGAGTCCGCCTACTTCAGAAGTGGTTAGAGTAGTTCGAATATGTTCAGGAGTCAACGTAGGTAGATTCTGCTAGTTCCATTCAGGCTGCATGGTCATGGTATATAGGAAATTAAAGGAAGTAAAATGGTTCGCGCAACCGACAAGTTAGCCCACGCAGCGACTCTTCCCTTCGTGGGTTCTTAGAGATCGTGGTGGGACAGAGTCGTGTTTCCCAAGCAGGTGCCGAATGCTTCTAGGTCCTCGTTGGTGGTCTGAGACAGATTAGGGTAGCCCCTAGCAACAGGAGAACCGGAATCGGAATGAGAATAGGATACATGACCTCACCCCCCGGAGCGATGGTGAAAGGTAGCCGAAGTAGCACTGGAAGTGATAGTAGAAAGGGGTGAATCTCTGCATAGAGGCCTACAATGAGAGTCCAGAGTCTGCTTGCCTTGCCTTGATAGTGCCTCCAGATTTGAATGACAAACAAGAAACCGAATACATAGTATGGGAAGAGCTGCACCGCGTTGTCGAGAATGAAGAAACTCGTTATGGGTAGGACGTATCGCCACAGTACGGCTTCGAACGAGTTCCATCCGAATGGGTTAAGATCAAGATGATAGGCAAATGGAACCAGAAGTGTAACCAGAATCATGATTATGCCGATGTACATGGGCCTTGGTTCTACATTCTTGTGCATAGCGAAACACCGTATCTGCCCCGGATTGGTCGATTATGTTTGTTGCTTTCAACGCTACCATGATTCCCCATTCACTTGGTAATCTCGGTACAAGGGTCTTGAATTGGTCGCAAGCCATAGAACGAGAACACATGTAGCGCCAGACATCCCGGGACATAGGAGTGTCTGATTTGAGCGATCAGGTGCTTCCTGACCTATCTGGTGTCGGTCTGACGCAACGGTCAACCAACTAGAGTAGGAACACTGATTTCTGGGTTGCCATGGCTGACTTGTTTGATTGGGTCACTAGACTCAACCTAGTTTCAACCTTCGGTCTTCTTCTTGAGAACTAACACTCTCTTCGGGGCTTCGGGCATGTATTCTGAGAAATCATCTCCACCGTATTCTTCAGCAATCTCAAACCCAGCAGTTCTCACAAGAAGTTCGGCCTCCCTTGGCATGACTATTGATACAACAACCTCAGTTTCTATCCGCTCGGTTTTACCATCTGAATAGACGATGTCTACAAGTGCGGTGCAGTGTCTGAGTTGGGCCACGGGGTCAGTAGAATAGGTGTATGTCCTAGTAATGCTAGCCCTATCGATTTCTGCGGTGAACTTCTCTGTTTCAGGTAGTTCAATTATCTCACGATGATAGAGATCAAGAATGAATGCGCCCTCATCCGCCAGGTGCTTTCGAACCTGCCTAAGACACGCAAGTTGATCATCTGTCGTTAGCAGAAACTTGAAAGACCATGGTATGATGACCATAGCAAATCTCTTGTCTAGCTCGAAATTGGTCATATCTCCGTGATTCAGTGACACTCTTGATTGGACGTCCTTAGGGAGTTGTCGTAGTCTCTCTTGTGCAATCTCAAGCATCTCAGGAGAAAGCTCAACCCCTGTAATCTCGTAACCTGCTTGTGCAAGAGCGAATGTGATTCTTCCTGTTCCACAGGCGAGCTCCAAGATAGGCGATCCAAATCGGTTAGCAAGCTCTAGGTAAAGGGTTTCATCTGGTCGCTCTACAAATGCGTCATAGAATCTTGCTGTATCACGATAGTACTTCTCACTTGGCCGCTCGGGCACCAGTAGTCCTCCTCAGTGCAGCGGAGCATTCTCCAATCATCTTAATCTTATTATCTCTTAGAACACGTGTTCCAAGACCAAGAATAGGTCCAATACATAACATCATAAGCAAACTCCCGCGGCGTAGGCGTGCAGGAGTACCACGAAAAAGCTGCTTTTCAGAATGGTTTCTTTGAGGGTTTAATCCAACATCGCACTCCACGGAAGATCACGCTAGTTTTGTAGGACCTGTTATTCTCAAGAGAGAGTATATACAATG
>JBHLPB010000110.1:0-8139 GCA_048939905.1 Promethearchaeota archaeon | reverse complement strand
CACCCTCGCTGATTGTGGCTATGTCTTCGTAGGCCAGTGCTTCGCCCTCCCAAGTTTCATCCTTTTGCTTCTTCTTGGCGTCTCTCTTCTCTTGCTCGGGTTCTCTCCTGGGGCGTCTATGAGGTGGGATGTAGCCAATCTCCTCCACCAGATGTTGGAGTACCAAGGGAAGGAACAGGTCGTAGAGTGTACCCCTTGTTTCAAGAACAAGTAGGACTGGTTTATAGTCCGAAACTGCCTCTATGAGTCCGGACTTGTAATCCGGATCCAGACAGAAGAACTTCTCAAGATTCTCCTTGGAGTAGCCCTCAACTACCCTGTTGGTCCAATCCTGATATACGTCCTTGACTTCCTGCTTTCTCCGATCGCGCACTAGGCTCATGAACTTCCCGAGGTACCTGACACCTCTTGAAACGGCCGTTGCAGGACTGACGAATACAGTCATCAATCCAACTGCTTCGCCGGCATATTCACTCCTCTCTGTGTCTCGCAGTTTTCCCATGACTTCTTCCGTAAGAGATGGAGGGCCCAACTTCTCCACTAGCACCTCAATCATTCCGTCGATGGTTTCGAATGATGCATCACCGGGTCCAATCTTCTCTCCGACAGGTGATGCGTCTGAGAGAACTTGGGCAAAGATGTTGGGTCTCTTCACAAGCCATTCTAAGGGCATTCTCAATGATGGATACTCGTGGAGCCAAGTGCGCTCGGAGTCTTTCGACCCAAAGTAGAACTTGGTTGATTCGGGGAAGATGTCATCAAACTCATCCATGAATTGGTCAAACCCGGCCTGAGTACTAAGCCCCATCTCGCCCTTTTCAAGGGCATCTACCACGAATACGAGTCCTTGTTCTTTCTTCTTTGCTTCACCTGCCATGGCGAGCATGACCTGTTTGGGTGACAGGTAAAGGCGACTGCTCTCCGCGTAAGGGGCGTCGTAGAACGACATGACACCCAGTCTACGCCAGGGTCTCCCAGAAACCTTCTCCTTCACAAGATGAGAGAACCATTCAAAGCCTCTCTTGTATCTTGAAATGCTGTCTTCATCTATCTCGGGACTCGGCATTTGAAGCACCAAACGCAACAGCACACATTCCGCTGTCTGGAGGTTAGCTCTTCTCTTCTGAGATAAACCTATTGAAGTTCACTAGTCCATTCTGATAGACATGAACCCTCCAACAGCCGCTACTACAATGATTCCAATTATCAAGGCGGTCTTCCAGTCAAAGAGCGGTGGGGGTGGACTATTCGGGTCCTCCTCATCCAACATGCCCAATTGGTCCAGAAGGCTTAGCGATCTGACAGCATAGTAGGCATAGTAGAGTCGACCGACTTCAATACCGGGAACAAGACCCCAACTGCCATCAACGGCCTGGCTGTCCACAACGAACCTAGCTGCAAGACTGTCGTTTACGCCTTCTGTCTGGCCGAATAGGTCCAAGACTTCAAGAGCCCAATAGGTGCTGGCGACATTCGTGTCATTAGACATGAAGCTCTCTTCGAACCCTCCGACAAGAACTCCACCATCAGAGGATACTACTTGTCTCCCCAGAACCCAGTCTGTCATGCTCTGTATCTCCGAGGGTGACGGAAGAGCCTCAAGGAGGTTCAGAGACATCAAGGCTGCGGCAGTCGGTGTGACCCCTGCTATGCTTGAAGCCGGACTAAGCTTGAAGGCATCACCTTCTCTACAACTCATTATCCATTCGACTGTGGCTGTTTCGTTCAGGAGCCAGTCTTCAATGACACCCGAAGGGTGAAGCACCGCATCCATAGTGTGCAATGCATAGAAGGTAGACACTATGTCCGGAGCGCCACCTGGTTGGTTGCTAAAGCCTCCCGAGGTTGTCTGAGTTCCGTTGATCCAGGTGAGAACAGCTGTATCATTCATCGCCTTGTCACTGATTCCAGGAATATCATCTTGTGCACTGAGCAAGTGAAAGAGATTCACAGCATTGTAAGTAGTGTACTGGTCTACAACGCCAAAGTCACTCTCTCCAAACCCACCATACTCTTCATCAGTCTCATTGCGTTGAAGACCAATGGTGAATTCAATCATCTTGATGAAGTCTTCAGGCGGCTTGAAGGGTGGTCTAATGCCGAGAACATCCAACTCATCCAGTATCGCCACGGCAGAGAATGTGGGCTCATTTCGCGAAAACTCTGACCCGGGTAGGTGGAAACCGCCTTCGACTGCATCATAGTGTTCATCGATGTACGCTCTCAGCGATTCTCTGCGAGTCCCGGGGTTGGCTGCTGCTGGTTGTGCGGCGACACTGAGCAGGACCAGTGCTAGCACGACTGCTATTGCCGCTATTCTGCCGTATTTCATAGGGACATCCCGATTAGACAAGGTGTCACCGAGCAATCTTGCTCTGCGCGCTCAGCCTCGGATTGAATGACGGTTATTAACGTTTCCCCGAATGAAGAAGCGTACTATCTCAACGAGGGTGTTGTCACCAGGCGCAGGAAATGAAGTCCACCAAGTCGGAACGGAATACCGATATATGATACCGGACACAAGTATCGGTACGCCGGAGCAGGTCAAGACTAAGCCCGAGGGTTGGGATTTGCAAGAGAAGTCTGAACCCGCAGATGAAGAAACTGAGGAAGTTGATGAAGCGGCCCTTGAGGAATTTGTGGGGCAGGTAGAAGATGTACTATCGAAGCCAACAATCGGCGATACTAAAGAGCCAGCAGATGCTGCAACAAATCAGGGGAAGAAGATACGTAGTATGATGTCTGATGCTCTGGGCAAACTGGACGAGATTGAGAAGTCCCTCACTAGGACCGTACCTATCACAAAAGAAGACTGGATTCAGGCTCTCCCATCTCATGTGAAAGAGTTCTTCTTTGAGGAAGAGTTGAGACAACTTGAAGTAGAGGACCTTGAGGACTTGTCCAAGCTCACTAGGGATCAATTGGAGGAACTCGTTGGCTCGATGTCTACAAAGGCAGGCACAGACAGGATTGAAGTTGAAGACTCTGCCACAGCGATACCTGAAGCACTTCAACACGTTTCAAGACCAGAAGCGAAGAAAGGACTAATCAAAGCACTTCCCAAGTATATCAGAGTGGCCCTTCCTTACAAACGACTAGAAGCCATGAGTGAGGTTGATCTTGAAGAGATGGCATTGCTCTCACCCGAGAAGTTCAAGAAGCTGCTCAAAATCCTCAAGGAACACCCAGACTGGAAGGATGTCTGGCCAGATAGAAGATGAAGGCACCGATGGAGAATCACGAGCGGTTCTTCTCGGAAGTCCCAAACGCAAACGTCTTCGTATTCTGTCGTATTCGTGCGTTGTGTAACACAATTCTCCACCAAGTTTAGACAGAATATCGATAAATAATCTCGGCCAAGAATAGCTGTACACCATAGGCAGGAAGTATCGAAGATTCGGGTGAAGAGAGCCACCACGCCCGTTCTTGATGTTCGCCCTGGAAGAACTTCACGGGACGTGCAAAACTGGTCTCTGCAATGTGACTCAACACCGCGCCTGAAGAAACCGGATTCAGTGGTTGCCTGTGGAAGTAAACGGCAAAGACGGAGAGTAGGATTTTGAGACAAGGAATGCCTGTCCGAAGAACCAGGAGTAGTCTGGCCCTTTCAGTATGCATCGTAGCACTCTTGGTTGGAGTTTCTCCAATTCTTTCTCAACCTGCTCAAGTCAGTCCTTTGGAGTTTCCAATCCTTGAAGATAGCCATATTGGTGCCGCAGACGTGCAGAACTACGTTGACACAGATACATCCGATGTTGATGGCTCAGCAGACATAGGCAGTCACAATGTATTCACGAATCAACAGGCTGGTCCTGATTCTGCGTTTGATACTTTGCTTGAAGCGAATGATGACCCTCCGCCTACAGATTCCGAGGATGATGTCGACAGTAACACCAGCGACCTAGACTCGTTCCCTGACATTGGGACCGAAACGTCGTTTGCAGATGCACAAGGCACGACCTTGGATTCCAGCTATATGAACATCGAAGAAGTTTCAGCTGGGCTTGGTTATGGTGGGGAAACCGGACAGCCATTTGTGACCGGGTCAGTCCCCGATTTTGGCGACAAGGACCAATATTGCCGTTATCAGGCGATGTTCTGGAACCCGACTGATTACGTGTATGAAATCACAAGAGTCGAGTTCAACTACACTGGTGGTCAGTGGCTGAACGCCATACAACAAGGCACTGGGTCCTCAAGTCCCACATCCGGATGGCTACTGACTGGCAAGAACGTGGCATACTGGTCCGGATCACTCTATGCTCGTTCTCACGACATCTATCCATTCCATGTTTCAGGGGACTCAAACCGATTGAATGGCGAGTTCATGATTGATCTCCGAATTACGGCCAATGGCACCACTTACTCGAGATCATATCATTCTGAGCAGACTAATGGTAACAGTCCAGGTGCTCAGCTGTGGCTTGGCAACACACTTCCTCCCAAACAGAATCATACGGTGGCACCAGATGAAGAAACCACAATCTACGTTTCAGTCGAGGAAGACGCTAACAAGCTCGCTATTGATTCTGGAGGAACTCTAACGATTGATGTTTCATCAGAGTTCACGAGCATTGAGGACATTGGAGGCGCTAGCTGGGGGACTGCCGTGATCACTGACAGCAGGATTGAGGTCGGTAGCACAGCCTCTATCAAAGGCACATACATAACGTACGCTTTCAATCTCACGGCGCCTAGTATTCCTGGTCTATACATGCTGAATGTGGCCTTCAACGGCACATCGGGCGGCAGTCCTTGGGCTCATCCCTACGGTAATTTCACTGTTCACGTCACTGGAGTGCAACCGGAAACAGAACAGCTAGACCTTGAGTATCAATGGACTGGCACAGACTTTGATGAAGCAAATGAGGAGGTCTGCATCTATGTTGCATCTCACACGGGTTCAGAGAACCTGAACGTCAGCTACTGGACCGGCTCTGATTGGAGTTTCTTGGGGGCAATCAGCTCAACAGGCTGGACTAATCTGACAGCGACTGGGCTGACATCGACAACGTATACAATTCGACTTAGGGGTGCGTCTGAAATAGCTGACGCTACCAAAGACAATTGGGACATCGATCTCATTACGCTTCACGTTTGGTCTTCTCAGACCTTCAACTACAAACTGGATCTCGAAGTCCGATGGACCTCTGCAATCTTTGATGACACAAATGAAGAACTCTGCATATATGCAGGCACCGTGGACGCTGAAGGGATTAGAGTTGACGTGTGGACAGGTGCCGGGTGGACCAATGTCTTGGCTGACCTTTCTCAGAACAGCTGGAACAATGTAAGTGTTGGAACATGGTTAACCTCCGCAACTTTCACAATCCGCTTCAGAGGCGACCTCGAGTCAGGCGACACAATACAGTCTTCATGGGAGATTGACTGCACACTTCTACACACATGGTCAAACTACGCTCCACAGAACGTTGCATCACCAACGGTCAGCAACATAGACGATGGAAGCTACCTTTATGGTCGGTATAGGGACTATCAGATTACGGTCTACGTAAACGATACCGATGGTTTTGCTGACATCGACTATGTAGAACTCACGCTTACTTCCGACGACACACTGACTGAATACTGGACAATTCGATACGATGAGGATACGGGCATCTTCAGTGAAACAGCAGACCCTGGCAACTATGTTACGCTGAACGTCGGCTCATCAAGTGTTTCGAAGTCTGGAAGTGATGTCAACGTGACATTCCATGTCGCAGTCAACTGGGACCATCCAGTTGTGGCGGACACTGACGCCAAATGCTATGTCGTTGATCAACTGGCCATGTCCAACGAGGACTATTTCGAAGTCAACTGGGACGTTGAGACGAAGCTTGATCTCAGCGCCGGCCTAACTCTCGCTGATGGCTCAGGAACTCAGGGTCGCGGAAACCTTGACGGCTCTCTAACTGCGAGTGGAACCGTGACGTATCTCGGCAGCACGCTGCATCCCCTTGCCTCCGAGGTTGACGTCTATGTCAGCGCCTCTGAATATGGCTCCACGGTCGGGCCGTGGGAAGCAATCAACTATGAGGATGCCGGAGGAACTTATTCAGTTACAGTCTATGCCGATGATGTTGTTGGCCAAGATACATTCACAGTCAAAGTGGTTGCTCAGGGTGCTGGGGCAGGAGGGACTGATCTGCTCAATTCCACAAGAACAGCTCAGTACATTGCTGACCGTGTTCAAGTCCAGTCCATGAGCACGGATGATTCCAGGATTGATGTCGGTGCATCCGCAAGTCTGCATGTTGTCCTTTACTATGAGTATGATGGCACTTTCGTGGAAGATGGCTCTGTGACCGTGAATTCAATCTCCGCAACCTATAGCCTCTCAAATGGAGTCTGGGATTTCACTGATTCCAAGAGTAGTGTGCAAATGGCCACCTATGACTCAGTTGTCTATTCGGGAGGCGCCCACGGACTCACAGTGGTGGACCAGAATGGTCAATCTGTGAATCAGATTTGGGATAGGATAGAGGTAGTCTCCTATACAGTCGTTGATGCGCGAGTCAATATCGATGACAACGTGAATGTTGACGTCACTCTTCGATACGAGTATGATAGTACTGCAGTGGTGGATGGTACTGTCACTATCAACTCTCTTGGCACTACGTTCCAAGGGAGTGGAGTTTGGAGAGCAACAGACACCAAGAGTGCAGTCCAGAATTCTACATATGACACAGTCGCGTGCACAGGAAACACAAATGGAATTACCTTGGTCAATCAGAACAGTCAGTCACAGCTCGTGATCTGGGACCAGATAACAGTGCTGTCTTATACGGCGGATGATGAGCGCGCCAACATCAATGATTATGTCAACGTTGACGTTAGCATTGAATACGCATATGACAACTCCGATGTTGATGACGGTGTAGTTGTCATTAACGCAGTCACGGCTGTCTATCAAGGCTCAGGAATCTGGAGAATCAATGTAACAAAGAGCACGGTGCAGCATTTCGATTATGATACAATCACATGCTCTGGCAACACACATGGAATCTCAAGTGTGGACCAGAATGGACAGTCACAACGCGTGATCTGGGATCAGATAGTCGTCCGTGGCTATTCTGCGACCGATTCGAGGGACAATGTGAATGACATAATCACGGTCACGGTTGAACTCGAGTACAAGTACGATAGTGCGGATGTTGTTGATGGCACCGTGACAATCAATTCGGTATCCTTCACTTATACAGGGGCCCTCGGAGAATGGTTCGCTGACCGCAACCAGAGTGTCGTAATGGATGAAACCTACAATTCAGTGGTCGTTCTTGGCAACGCACATGGAATATCAGCCATTGATCAAAACGGTCAGTCACAGACCATCATCTGGGACCAGATAGTCGTTCGTGGCTATTCTGCGACCGATTCGCGGGACAACGTAAACGACATAATCACAGTCACGGTTGAACTCGAGTACGAATACGATAGTGCAGATGTCGTCGATGGAGATCTGACGGTCAATTCGATTGTCTTCGCCTATACCGGTGCTCTCGGAGAGTGGTTTGCTGATCGAAGTCAGAGCACAGTAATGTCTGAAACTTACGATTCTGTCACCGCAATGAACAATGCCTACGGAATTACAGCGGTCAATCAGAACGCCCAGTCGCAAGCCATTATCTGGGACAGAATACAGGTGCTTACGACGACCGTTGATGATGCCCGACTTGACGTGGGTGCCAACTGTGAGGTACATGCGACATTGTGGCTTGAGTATGATGGCACTCTACTAGGGTCAGGTGACTCCGTTGTTCTCGACGGAGTCGCAATGACCTGGGATTCAGGAGACTCTCAATTCGAACTTAATAGGTCCCAACCAACAGTAGGACTGTGGACCTACTTTGTGAACACTTCCCTGCAAGCCACCTATGGAATCTCAGCTCTAGACTTGAACGGTAACAGTGTCAGCATAATATGGGATCGAATAAGAGTCACATCGTATAGTGTGATTGATGATCGTGTGAACACCGGTGATAGTGTGGACATCAACGTCACAATCGAGTACGAATATGACAATTGGCCAGTTGAGAATGGCACAGTGTCCATCAATTCCATTGCAGCCGCCCACGTTACCAGCGGAATATGGAGAATAGTAGAAACAAGGAGTAGCGTCCAAGGTATAGCTTATGA
>JBHLPB010000109.1:0-8148 GCA_048939905.1 Promethearchaeota archaeon | reverse complement strand
GTCAGAATCTCAGCATCCTTGGGATTGGCACTTGGAATGGTTGTGGCATTTAGCATGGGTAGCTGGCTGCCTTCCTTAATTCACTTCATTGCTGACCTGTCCGTCGGAATGGGCACTCAAGGATCTTCACTTCTAGCTTTGCTCTTTCCATTCTCATTTGGGTTCTTGGCATCTGCTATTCAGTTTGGTCTGCTTGTCCCGTCTACCACCATACTTGCAGCTTTGGGGGCCTCGGCTCTATACGCAGTTCTAGCAGTCTTGTCTTATCGGCGAACAGGCAGCGCACTCCAACACATCACGGTAGGAGGAGTTTCAAGTAAAAGAACCCTGGGATTGCGTGAAATCAAAGTCAATACGAGTACAGCTCTTAGGTCAATTATCAGCAAAGACCTCAAGCTAGCAACACGGAACATTGGTTCCTCATTCGTGTTCATCATTCCCCTTTTCCTAGTCGTCTTCATATATCCTATGATGGCAGGATGGTCACAGAGCGAAGCATTGCGAAGTCTCACAGCACTCATCTCGGTGGAGTATGGTAACTTCTTCGCTGGAATAACAATAATCTCTGTCATGATGTTCGACACTCAAGGTGCTTCAATCCAGGCAGGACTACCAATCAAATCGAGGAAGGTATTGAATGCCAAAATTGCCATAGCTATGTTCCCCTACGTGGGGTCAATGATTATGGTTTCCTTCCTCCTGTCTATGTTTCCTTTGACATCACCGTTGATACCCCTCATTCCACTGATTCAGATTCCGTGTGGGTATATCATCTCAATAGCTGTAGGTGCCTTCACGTATTGGAAGCGAGGTGGAGGCCGCGCTGTTTCCATCAGTGTGGTGGCAGATACTGGAATGACATTCCTGGCCGCAGTCATTGGAGCATTGGTTGGCCTCGTGCCTCTAATTGGCTATGCAGCGGCGATGATTCTTACTGGGAATCACATTATCAGTCTGGCCACCCAGTCTGCAATAATGGTCATTGAGCTAATCTTGGTTCAAAGCCAAGTGCCCAAGCTATTGAAGGATTGATCCGACTAGCTCACTTGGCGAAGCTTAAAATACGTGGACTCAGGCCAGTCGATTGAATCTGCAATCATGCAGTAGAATCAGAGGATGGCATGAACATGAAGCCACTGTTGGCACCATCAATACTATCTGCGAACTTTGCGAACTTGGAGAGAGATGTCAAAGCCGCTGAGAAAGGAGGAGCAGATTACTTCCACTTGGACGTCATGGACGGACATTTTGTGCCGAATATCTCGTATGGACCCATGATTGCAGAGACGATGAAGAGTATCACCGATGTGCCCCTTGATGCCCACTTGATGATAACGAAGCCACGAGAGTATATTCCGAAGTTCCTTGACGCCGGAGTAGAGTTGATCTACCCGCATATCGAGGCTTCATACGACGTCTACCGAACAGTTCAGCTCATAACGGACTTGGGCGGGAAGGCTGGAATCACGCTAAACCCCGGAACACCCATCGCAGCCGTTGAGCCATTACTGGATCAGATAGACTCCGTTCTCATCATGTCAGTATGCCCAGGATTCGGAGGCCAGAAGTTCATTCCGTCATCTATGGGGAGAATCAGTCAGCTTAGAGAGCTCTTGGATGAACACAAGCCACAGGTGCGCGTCGCTATCGATGGCGGCGTTAGCCTGGACAACATCGCCAAGTTAGGAAAGGCTGGAGCCGACTTCTTCATAGCTGGTTCAGCAGTCTTCGGCACAAAGGACATTGAGGGCACTGTAAGGGCGATGAAGAAAGCCATGGTGTGATACACCCTGGTGTGTTTAGTCCAACAGTCAACGTAATATACAAGCTTGGGGACACACCAGCTGGTTCAGACTATCAAGAGCTGGTCATAATGAAGTTCTTCATCGATACTGCAAATGTCGAAGCAATCCGGAAGGCTCACGAGAGAGGCATGGTTGACGGGGTGACCACAAATCCGTCACTCGTTGCCAAAGAAGGCAAAGACTTCCGAAAGATAGTTGATGAGATCGCCTCCTTCGTGAAGGGGCCCATTAGCCTTGAGGTTGTTAGTGAAGACTCCGATGGCATGGTCAAGGAGGCCAGAGAACTCAATGGCTGGATTGACAATGCCGCCATCAAGATACCTCTGACATGGGAGGGTCTCAAGGCCACCAAAGTTTGCGCAGATGAGGGTATCAAGACAAACGTAACTCTCTGCTTCAGCGCAAATCAAGCGATTCTTGCGGCAAAGGCAGGCGCGACGTTCGTGTCACCCTTCATCGGAAGACTAGATGACATTGGTCACACAGGCATGGAGCTGATAGAGAGCATTGTCCAAATCTACTCCAACTACGCTTTCGATACCGAGGTCATCGTCGCAAGCATTAGACATCCCATACACGTGTATGAAGCGGCAATGCTCGGAGCTGACATAGCAACCATTCCGCCATCGGTGCTGGAAAAGATGGTCAAGCATCCGTTGACTGACATCGGAATCGAGAGGTTCATGGCCGACTGGAAGAAGGTACCCAAGAAGTAGAAACAGAAAACAGTAATCTGATATCAGCAGGTAGTTAAGACAGAACCGACCTGTCAAAGACAGGCATATATGCCAACGAACCTCTTGGCCCAGGGGCGCATAGAAGATGATGGAACTAGAGGCCGACCTTGTCGTCATCAATGGGAACATCATAACACTGGACCCTCAGAACCCACGAGTCACTGCGATAGCTGTAAAGAGCTACAAGATTCTAGCGATGGGGGATGACGACCAGTTATTCCATCTGGTTCCTAATGCGACAAGAGTACTTGACTTGGGGGGGAAGACCGTTGTTCCTGGCTTTGTGGACGCTCACACTCATCTGACTGGCGACGGGATTCGCCAGAGTCATGTGAAACTCCATTCAGCCGAGTCGCTAGAAGATGCGATTGAGATACTCAAAGCGGCTGTTCCTGAATATGAACCAGGAGAATGGATCCAGGCCTACGGCTGGGATGAGAGCCAATGGCCCAAGAAACGCTATATGAACGCAAGAGACCTTGACAAGGTGAGCAAGAAGCATCCGATATTCGCTACAAGGATTGATGGGCATCTAGTGTCGGTCAATACCTTGGGGTTCCAGAAACTCGGAATCCCTCATGACCTCCGAGGGGTCGAGAAGAGCAAGAAGGGAGAACCTACTGGAGTTCTGAAGGACATAGAGGGAGTCTATGACAAGATCCGACATGACGCTGAAACTGTTAGGGCGGGTATCGTGGATGGCAACAATATGGCGAATGCCCTAGGAATCACAACAGCGGTTGACAATGCCGCGGCAGGTACCCTGAAGCACGTAAGAGACGTGGAAAAGGAAGACCGGCTCACAGTCCGAATGGTGATCAACCCTCCTGTTGAGCAGATGAATTACATGATTAGGCTCGGGCTCACCTCAGGCATGGGGAGTCCACTTGTGAGAATAGGCGGTGTCAAGATCTTCACTGATGGCTCCATTGGGGCTGCCACGGCAGCCGTATCCAAGCCGTACAAGGGACAGAAGGACAACACGGGAATGCTCCTTCTTGAGAAGAGTAAATACTCCCAGATCATAAAGAAGGCAATAAAGAACGACATCCAGACGGTAACGCACGCGATTGGTGATGCAGCCATTGAGATGGTCATAACAGCCTTCGAAGAGTTGCCAAAGAGTCTGAAGTCGAAACTGAGAGACCAGCGGCATCGTATCGAACACGCTGAGATGATAAACGAATGGCAGATACGAAGAGCCGTAGGATTGGGACTCATCCTTTCTATGCAGCCCAACTTCGTATCAGTCTGGCAATTAGAGGGTGGCCTCTATGAAGACAGATTCGATGACGAACGAGTTCGAGGAATGAACATGTTCAGAGCCGCGCTCGACAACGGTAGCAGACTCTGCTTTGGTTCAGACGGTATGCCTTACGGGCCGCTCTACGGCATCTGGGCGGCAACGACACACCCCAATCCCAGGGTCAGACTAACTGTGGAAGAAGCTCTCAGATGTTACACGCTGGAAAGTGCATACGCGTCGTTTATGGAGCATACTGTTGGAAGTCTCTCGGTCGGAAAGAGAGCCGATTTCGTTGTTTTGTCAGACAACATTCTCGATATGCCGCCTGAGAAGATCAAGGACATACAAGTGGACATGACAGTGGTCGGAGGGATCATAGAGTATTCTTCTCTCGGAACCTTGAGGTGACTTAATGGGTACGATTAGGGTTCTCAGTAACGACCTAATCTCTTTGATTTCTGCAGGCGAGGTAATTGAGAATCCTTCGTCGATAGTGAAGGAGTTAATTGAGAACTCCCTTGATGCCGACGCTACGCACGTTGACATCGCCATAGCGAGCGGAGGAATTGGTTCGATTATTGTGTCAGACAATGGGGAGGGCATATTGAGGGTAGACTGCCCCCTCTGCACACTGCGCTATTCTACAAGCAAGATCTCCACTAGAGAAGACGTAGAATCGATTCGCACTTACGGGTTTCGAGGAGAGGCTCTTGCAAGCATCGCTACAGTGGCGGATCTTACGATATCTACAAAGCATCGTGATGAGGAGATGGGCACCAAGATCACTTCGCGCGCCGGAGAGATACCGGCAATTGAAGATACCTCCAGACCTAATGGCACGACCGTCGAAGTCACGAACCTCTTCATGAAAGTTCCCGCACGCAGAAAGCACCTTAGTGAACCACGAATAGAGAGCCAAAGAGTTCTGGATGTCGCAATGCGTCATGCCATTCTAAGAAACGACATCGGATTCCGACTGGTCAGGGATGGCCGCGTGGCAATCGACTGCCCTCCAGCACAGACGCCCAGGGAACGTGTCCTACATTTGTGGGGGCCAGATATCGCTGCAAACCTTGTTGAGTTTCAACACATTTCCGGCGAGGTGAGGGTCTCAGGCTTCGTAGCACTCCCACCCGCATCAAGAGGCAATCGCAGCAGGGAGTACTTCTCTGTAAGGAAGCGGCCAATTCAGGACAGTAGACTGAACCTGGCGGCGGAGCAGGCATACTCAACTCTTCTCATGAGAGGGAGATTCCCCATCTGTGCAATTGACATCGACGTCGATGTCACCAAGGTGGATGCGAATGTGCATCCCACAAAGAAAGAGGTGCGGATTCAAGATTCCGAAGCTGTGGTTGATATTGTCAGAACCGCAGTCAGGGAGGCACTGGACCAGGAAAGGCCAGAGAAAGCCCCGCTACCTCTCCAAGACTTCGTTGACTCACCCCTTTCAGAGAGCATCGACCTTGGGGAAGTCATAGAAGAAGAAGGCACTTTCTCTGCACGTACCTTAGCAGAGGAACCCCTTCTCTTTGAGAGAGTCACCCTCGAAGAGATTGTCACGGATTTGAAAGCGAAGCCTACTGATGTTTCTCTTACCGGGGCATTCAAGATTCTAGGACAGATTCATGACCTCTACATCCTGCTTGAGTTTGATGACGGACTTGTAATTGTAGACCAGCACGCGGCTCATGAGAGGATTATCTATGAGCAACTAAAGCAAGAGATGGCGAGCAAGAATGTCGTGGTCCAAGAGCTATTGGAGCCCATAGTTCTGCGACTTGATGCCAAGGATAGAGAAGCGATTCTTGCATCGCAGGATGTTCTAGAATCCCTAGGATATACAATTGAGTCCTTCGGCGGAAATGAGGTCTTAGTCTCCACTCTGCCAGAAGTGCTCGGAATGAGAGCATCAGAGGATGAACTGATAGCGCTCGTTGATAGATTGACCGACCTTGGTGCGGAGGCTGCTACTAACGACTTCATGGACAATCTTCTGAAAGTAACAGCGTGCCATTCTGCATTGAGGGCCGGAGAGAAGCTCAGCCACAAGGAGATCGCTACATTGCTCGTCGACCTGGCAAAGACGCCAAGCAGGTACAATTGCTGTCATGGTAGACCATCGGTCATCAAGTTCACCAAGAAGGAGCTAGATAGACGGTTCGGCCGAGATGGTCCTCAAGCCTTGGCCAGATACAGAGCGCGACATCGCATCAAAGACTAGGCTTGGTTGCGTAGAGAGAGCATTCTAAAGCGTCTGCTGCATTTTCTCCTCCACAGTCGATTGCTTCTCGGACGTGAAAAGAGCAATGTCTAAGATCGAAATCAACTCGAATACAGCTCCATTTCCCAAACCAATAGTCCTAGTCGGGTCATCAGTGAGAGGGCGCCCCAATTTCATTACTGTGGCATGGTTCAATCGCCTGAATGGACTGCCGAACATCTGGGCGGTTGCTCTGGGGAAGAATAAGTACACCATAGAGGGCATCAAAGAGAATGACAGCTTCAGCATCAACATCCCGTCAACCGAATTGATTGAGAAGACCGATTTCTGTGGTCTGCATTCTGGAAGAGAGGTTGACAAATCTACTCTTTTCGAAGTGTTCTACGGCAAACTCGCAAACACTCCAATGATAGCAGAGTGCCCAGTGAATGCGGAATGCACTGTCTACGAATACGTCGAGCTGCCCAAGACTCTGCTGATCCTAGGTGAGGTGAAGCACGTCTACACAGAAGAGCGGTTCATGACAGATGGCATTCTTGATCCCGCTAAGATTGATCCAATCATCTTCACAAGACCTGGTGACACCTACAGAGCACTTGGCGAGATCGTTGGGGATGCTTGGTCAATAGGCAAGAACATAGAGGCGTAAAGACTCGAACCTTGTGGAGGAGGTATTCGAATTTGGCTCTAACAAGAGATAATGATGAAGAGAGAAGGTTGGCAATCGCTACCATTGCGTATCCCACGAGGACTTCGGAAACATATGCGCTGCTTCTGACCGAGAGCATTCGAGCCTTTGGAGGGAGTCTGTCTAACACACCCATTTGGTGCTTCACACCTGAGAACGAAACCTCTGTGTCTGCTGTCTTCAAAAAGAGACTAGATTCTCTTGACGTCCTTCTAGTCCCCTTCCAAATGGCGCGCAAATCTCTGGATTTCGCCTTTGCGGGACATGTCCATGCAGCAGCAAATGCTGAGTCAAAAGCAATGGGTCATACACAGTTGCTTGCGTGGATGGCACCAAACACACTTGTCCTACAAGAACCAAGAAACGTTCTTCTTGGAAGAGGCAAAAGCCTTGGATACAGACCAGTTCATCACAAGCTTCTTGGTTCAGGCATAGACGAACCGCTTGACGAATTCTGGACCCTCATCTACGAACACTGTGGAGTGCCCGAAGACCAAGTTTTCTCCATGAGAACGCAGGTCGAAGACATTCCAATCCGCCCATACTTCAACGCAGGTTTGCTAGTGGTGGACCCTTATACCAAGATGCTGCAGACTTGGCTTGACACCTTCCTTCGTATCTTCCAGAAACCCGAGTATCTGGAGTTCTATAGTCAAGACAAACGATATGAGATATTCATGCACCAAGCGGTTCTCACGGGAGTCATCCTATCTAGTCTGGCCAAGAATCGGATGGTAGAGCTGCCACCGATTTACAACTACCCTCTCAACCTGTATGAGGAAGACAAGACCAAGTATCGGCCTGAATCGCTGGAAGACTGTGTCACAATCCGGCATGAAGGGTTCTACGAAGACCCCGAGTGGATAGAAAAGATACCCGCTAGGAAACGGCTCAAAGAATGGATTGCAGAACGCGTTCCTCATGTTTGAAATCCCACGCTTGTACAGGCCATAGACACACACTTAGAAAGAGGACTCGGCTGATGGAGTGTATTTCCTTGCCAGTGGAGAAAGAAGAGGAAAGGAGAAGGGGGAGCTACTCCCCACTTCACTCCTTCTCATACTTGAAACTTAGCTTCACTCTGACTCGATAGGCCGCTACCTTGCCATTTTCGATCTTGACATCAAACTGGTCGACTTCAGCGATTCGCAGGTCACGGAGTGTTGTCGAAGCCTTCTCAATGATGCTCTTCACAGCGTCTTCCCAGCTTACAGAGCTAACTCCAATGAGTTCAATTCTCTTGTACAGACTTCCTGGTTCTTCAGACATCTCTCTTCCTCCTGATGGAGTATCAGCTGACTAATGGGAACCCTCAGTCAAAAACGTGTTGGAAGCCTCAACCAGCTGGAAGATGCTTCGAGGCAGGTTCTTAAAGCCCCATCGATTGACTGTGAAGGAATTGCACCAAGGAAAACATCCACAAATCAATGTGACCACGTTTTTATCCT
>JBHLPB010000108.1:0-8203 GCA_048939905.1 Promethearchaeota archaeon | reverse complement strand
TCTTCAGGTGATGCATCAGCTCTGGGTCCTCTCTGGCTGTCACGCCATGACCAATTCTCTCGACATTGAGATGATTCACAGCATCCCAGATAGATTGGGGGCCTGCAGCCTCCCCTGCGTGGGCAACGAGGTGAAGTCCCATCTTCTTCGCTCGTTCATACACCTGGGCAAAAGGCTTCGGGGGGACTTTGTCTTCACTACCTCCGATGTCAATGGAGACTATGTTGTCTGGCTTCTCCTCTATCAGGTCAAGGACGCTCATGCCTACTTCTGGTCCGGCGTTACGCACAAGATCGATTCTGATATTCGATTCAACGCCAAACTGTTTCTTGGCCTTCCGAATCCCCTTGTTCAAGGCGTCAATCATGGCTGAGAATTCCATGCCCCTCTCTATGTGATCGAAAGCTGAGAAGCTTGCCTCCACATAATGAACGTTGCAACTGGCACAGTCCTCGAGCATCTCAAATATGATGCGTTCGAAGTGACTCTCCTTTGTGATGTAGTCAACTACCTGCGAGTATACGGAGATGAAATGAGTGAAGTCCTGATACTGGAATAGTCTCTTGATGTCCTCTACTGATTCATAGCGTGCATCAATTCCTGCATCGTCAATCACCGCGAGTAGAGTGCCCGGGCGAATTGAACCGAGTGTGTGAATGTGAAGCTCTACCTTCGGTACACCCTTGATTGTCCGCTCAATCTCCATCGGACCTGCTTGCCTCTCTGTCACTCAACTTGTAGTCGGACTGACTTCGAGTGGAGTCTTCGCTGATGAATAATCTTCCTGACGGCGAACCAGGCGAGAGTCCTGGACGGCCGTGACCGGAAGTTAAGTCTGCCTACAACTTGAAAGCTGTGACATCTCTAATGAAACCGACCAATCGCCATCTCTGTTGTCGAGCGCGGACGTAATACATACTGGTCTCAACTGCAGGCCCCCTAGCTGAAACATTTGACTCGGTACTTTCACTATAATCCATTATATACTAAATGTCGATTGGTGTTGTGAATCGACATGACCGTCAACACTCACATTCCTAGTCTCTCCATCGAACCTTCAAAGACTCCCTGTGGCAAACCCGGTTGCATTACTCTGTACACAGGGGAAGATTGTGTTCTCTGCGACGCTGCTATGAAGATTCTCAAAGAGGTAGTGGGTGATTTCGGACTCTCAGACAGCACGATAACACAGGTTGATGCTGAGTCACTTGGCGGTAATGGAAGCGGTTCTTCTGGATCATTCGGTCTTCCAACTATCAGTATCTGCAGGAGCGTTATCAAGGGTCTGCCAGACGTTGATGCTGTGCGCGGAGCAATCATGCATGCCATTCTTAGAAACTGCTTTTTCGACTAGGCATGCATTGTGAAGGAAGACTAGCCTGCTGTCATGTCAGACAATAGAACGGTGGGCCATCTCTCTGTAGCTTGCATGAGTACGAGATGATCGCCCACTAGCCACGTGCCCTAACGCTAGCGAGGGTTCTCCAGATATCGATCTCCCGCTCGAGCTTGCGGACTCTCTCAATATCGGCGTGGTACAGTGGTTTGCGCATGTCTTGGAAGTTGGCAACCTTGCGACATAGATTGAGCTTGAGAAGATTCCTCAGAGCAAGAGTGACCGTACGCGGAGCGAGTCCCACCTTGTCTGCAATCTCCTGTGGATACATCGGTCCATCGTGTGCCAGCTTGTCCAGTACTAGTATGGAGCTCTTGGTCAGACCGAATGGTAGTCGCATACTCTTTTCCTCCTTGGGCTGCCAACCAGTTCTCGGCCAAATCAAGGACGACTGGTTGCCATTCTTCTTTGATTCACACAGATATTGGCAAGTCTCGTTTTATAAGAGTTGCCAACCACGTAAGGTTCCGTACCCAGAAACCTACGGTTAAATGACTCTCTCACGTTTCAATTTTGGAAGCGATCTTTTGACGAGCGAGCAATCCATAGACCGCAAGGACCTTGACATAATCAGTGCTCTTGATGAGGTAGGAGCCAAGGCCTCAGCGAAGAAGCTAAGCGAAACGCTTGGTATCCCCTCTAGGACAGTACGGTATCGATTGTCAAGGCTCAGAAGAAACGGCATCCTTCACCCGCCTCAAGCAATACCACACGAGCGCAAGATTGGTCTTGGAGAAGTCTTCGTAGCCATGGAAACGAGCAGAAAAGGAACTCTCCTTCTTCCAGATGTGATTAGGTCGATTGCTCCGTTCTACTGGTACAGTGAGTCATATGGCAAGTACAATGGCTACATCGCTCAGGGCATGTACTCCTTAGCGTCGCCAAGTATAACGACCACACTTCTTAGAGCGATGCGGGACCAGAGTCTCATCAACGATTTCCACGTCTTCGACGTAGTGGACTTTGAGTACAAGCGTGCAAACTACGACTATTTCGACATCGATTCCGGCTGGACGTGGGACTGGAATGAATGGTACCACCAAATTGAGAAGAACTTGAAGGAGCCAAGACCCATCTTGACCAAGATGGAGCAGAACACAAGGATCGTAGAATTCGATTCCAACGATGTGCTCCTTCTAGAGCAAATCGTGGAGGACTCTGAGGCGACGCAGAAGCGGCTAGCCGACATTCTTGGCCTCTCGGAAACCCTTGTCAACAAGAAACTCCATCGACTGGAAAAGACGGGTGTCATCAAGGGTTACAGGTCCGTATTCAGTCCATTCGGTAATCACGGAATGATTGTCTTGGTTCTTGAGCTGGAGGAACCTGTAGAACGCGTTCTCAGGAGTTTCTACCAGCTGCCCTTTCAGCTCTACATTATGATGGAATCGAAGTCTCGCTATTGTATCCGATTCAGTCTGTCCTCTAAAGACCACAAGATGTTCCTACGAGGTTTTGATCTCATACGTCCTCATGTCGTATCCTACTTCTTCCAGACTCTACATAGCTCACATACTACAAGACCCCCAATTCCATTCTACATGTTTGACAGGACCTCAGGAAGGTGGGATCTCCCATTGGAGACGTCACTTGAGATAATACGCAATGCTGTAAGCTGACAATACTGAAATACGACCTCCGAAATACGGTTTCTGCAGAATGACTGAGAAACCGGGAGCGTGCACTCTTTCATGGCCTGGAAAGGATGAGGCAAGAGAGCTCGCCTACACTCAGTCCTCATTCACTCTGCAGGCCCACCCAGAACGCTCTATTGAGTTTGACGACGCAGAAAACCTGTTTATAGAGGGCGACAATCTTGACGTCCTGAAGCTGCTGCTTCCATCTTCTGAGAGCAGAATCAAGATGATTTACATTGACCCTCCCTATAACACTGGAGGGGATTTCGTCTATAGTGATCGGCACAGTCAAGGCCCCGGAGCATCTCAAGAGACTGAAGGCCCTCACAATGGCTGGCTCTCGATGATGTTCCCCCGCCTAATCTTGGCGAAGAGGCTTCTGAGAGAGGATGGGGTCATCTTCGTTTCGATAGATGACAACGAAGTCCATCATCTTAGGATGATGATGAACGAGGTGTTTGGAGAGGAGAACTTCATCACTACAATCGTCTGGGAGAAGAAATCCTCGCCCCAGAATGATGCCAGATGGTTCTCTGACAATCATGACTATATCCTACTCTTCGCCCGGAACAAGCAGGACTGGCGTCCGCATCTACTGCCGCGCACGGCTGAAACAGATTCCCGATACAAGAACCCCGATAATGACCCACGTGGCCCTTGGACTTCGAGCGACATGAGCGTCAAGACCTACAACGTTGCCTATGATTATGAAATCACGACTCCTTCAGGTCGCAGGGTGAAGCCACCGAAGGGAAGATGTTGGGGGATGCCTAGGAACTCATTCGCCGCATTGGTTGACGACAACCGGGTGTGGTTTGGTGAGAGAGGGGGGAATGTACCACGGCTGAAGCGCTTCCTATCTGATGTCAAGCAGGGGATAACACCTCGAACGATATGGAAACGCAGTGAGGTGGGGGACAATCAGGAAGCACGCAGACAAATGAGGGAGATCTTCGGAGACGTAGGTGTCTTTGACACCCCAAAGCCTGTTCGGCTCATAAAGAGGATGCTGCGCCTCTGCACCAATCCAGATGGAAATGATGTCGTGCTGGATTTCTTTGCAGGCTCATCTACAACGGCACATGCAGTGCTAGAACTGAATCAAGAAGACAACGGGAATAGACAGTTCATCTTGGTTCAGAGCCCTGAACCAGTACCAAAGAAGTCAAGGGCAAGAGCTGCGGGATTCAGAACTGTCTCCGAGATTGGCTCTGAGCGGTTGAGACGCGTCATAAGTTCACTGAAACTTGAGAATGAAACCCCAGCTCAAGTACGAGGCTTTCGATATCTGGTTCAGGTCCCCGGGAATCAGGAGTCATGATGACCGTTCGTTCACACATTCACGAACAAGACTCTCCAAGAGGCCTATCGATTCATTCAAGGACTCATTCCTCAAATTGGAGTCCTCGAATTCTACCGACTGCGTGTAGACTTGGAGTGCCTTTCCCATGGCAAGCATGATCGCCTCCCCATCTCTGACGTCGGGATGATTATTGAGAACCTCAGCAATCTCCGTACGAATTCTGTTTCTCAACATGCCCTCATCCATAGTGGGAGGTTTCTCTCTCCTCTTCTTACAGACCAGAATCGTGTTACAGTGCAGGCCATGAGCCCTTACACCACTGGGAGTTTCTCCGTGAGTCGGGTACACTGCGGTGACGTGGAAGCCCGATTCAATCAGAATTCTGAGAAGTGCGGTCCACGCCTTTGGACGTTTATGTTGGTAGACAAAAGTGAGGAGGCCATCGTCCTTTAAGACCCTGTAGAGTTCCTGATACACTCGCGTCATTGAATCAACGAAGAAACTATCATCTTTGCCCGCCTTTGAATGAACGAGAATCTCACTCTGGTTGGAACTTGTGTGTTTCCCGAAGACATCAGGAAGAGAGTCGGCCAATGCTTTCTGAAGCCACACGTAGAAGAAGTCAGATAACTCTGAGTACATGATGTTGTCATAGTAGGGTGGATCAGTCACAACGGCATCTATGCAATTGTCTGGCAGGAAAGAGAGATCTTCTGAGGAGGAACATCTCAAGAATGTGTCCTTGTTGTGCTTCAGCTCCTCAAATGTGCTGGCAAACTCTGCCCGTATTCGGTCTCCTGGGATGACCACACGTTCCCTCACTCTCGTAGATCCATGACTATTCGTCTGCACGCCGAACCTTACTTCATGCGGGTTTTTCTGATACTTGAGCGCTCTGAGACCCTTGAAGAAGTACCTTCTGAAGGTGCCTCTTCCGAGCCTGCCTCCCCAGACATTGTTCTCCACAGGAGTCGTTGGGGGTGAGAAATAGTGCCCTCCAAAGAGAGGCTCAAGTTTTCTAGCAGTTGTATTGTAGATGCAGAACATATTGTTTGCATTCAGCGCATCCGAGAAGGTCAGTAGAAAGAACTCTCTCAAAGCGGGATTGTCAATCTCAAGTATCTCTTCCATAATCATTGAAAGAGAAAGAAGCTGGCGCTCGTTGAAGAGCTGATGGTACCTCTCGTAGACTCGGCACCGAGGACGCATCGTTGCCATCTGATGCCAAGGTATCTCAGTGTCAGGGATTATCGCTTGAAGCAAGTAGTCACGTTTATCCAAGAACTGGTTCCTAGCCGCCTCAAAACGAGATCTATCGCTTTCGTCCGGTGTCTTGTAGCCTCTCCCACAGTCTTCACAATCGAACTCTATGGCGAATATTCCCTCACCCGGAGGGGTTCGTCTTGACAACCACGCAGTGGTCAAATCTCCAACGAATCCACAAGAGAGGCAGACATACTCCTTGTTTGTTGTGTATGCCCCCGAAAGGTCGCTCCCGCAATCACATATTGGGGCTTCCTTCGAAGACACAATCTTGTTGCACGTTGGGCAGTAGTATACTCTCTCTCCGGTCCTAAGTTTCCCCAAGAGGAAGGATTTGAACAAGGATACTTCTTCACCACAGGACTGACAGTCGACTCTTCGTACCCAGAAGGAGTACATGGAGTCCGTATCACGTCCACAGTCGCACTTGGTCTTGTAGAACGAGAGTATTTCTTCACTCACTGCGTCTTCGATCTTCTTGAACTCCCGAATTGCACTCTCGGCATCGACACTCTCGAGTTCTTTCTTTGTGATGAACCATGCCATTGGATTTACGTCGACACCAATCATCTTGCAGCCCAGGCGATGTCCCTCGACGATTGTCGTCCCGCCCCCCATGAATGGGTCGAGAACGATTGGAGGGCGCCCGTCTGCATTGGTCAGTTGCACATGTTCGTAGTATCTGTTCATGGGGTCTTCTTCTAGGAAACTGGCCAGGATGATTGCCCTGAATGTGCAACCAACCCTCCTTGCGAACCATTTGTGCATGTGGTATATCGGTTTCCGAGAGTTACTCTCACTCCAAGCAATCTCATCGATTGCCTGCCTTGGAAAGTCTATCTCAATATACGCCATGGCATGCACCTTCAGAGATGACATGTCCAGATTGATGCATCATCGTGTGGATATAGCTCAGGAACCATGGCAACCTCCTTGAAACCCATGGTTCGGTAGAATGAGCGTCCGAGGTCGTTCTCTTTCTCCATGAAGAGGTAGATGACTCTGAGTTGGTGACCTCTGCTTGAGTAATGGCCTGAGGCCGCTTGAATAAGCGTTTGGACAAGTTCCTTGGCCACTCCCTGTCTACGGTATTGAGGATTCACGCCGAGCCCGATCAATTCGATAACGCCGTCATCAAGACCCCCTCGGATGTCCCAGCTCACAGTGGCGATTACTTCCTCGTCTTCCAGACAGAGAATGGTCCTGAATCGAAGCAGATCATCTGCAAAATCCCCAGCAAGCTTGGCGTCATCTTCAACCTCTGAGACAAAGAGTCTGACCAACAGTTCTCTGTCTGATTCAGTAGCCTCTCTCACAGTCCGCATGCTACTCTCGAAGTAGGCATGTCAATTGTATTTACCGGATGCCTTGGATAACATCTCATAGTTAGCAGTTACTCGATGATGACAACTGCATCCACAAAGAGCTCGTACTCTTCATCCTCGTCTAGATTGTGAATCAGTACCTTCTCTACCTCGAACTCTCCACGGATCTCCAGAAGACGTGACTCGGAGATGACCTTTACACTTGATCTTTCTAACTCTTTCTTCAGCTCATCAGTGGTGATTACTTCTTTCTCGGGCGTCAGAAGCACCACTCGGTCTGTCTGTGCGGTCAGTTCCAGGGCTGACTCAACAGACTCATCGCCAGTGTGAAGAACCAGTACCCTCTGGTCCGACATGTCTTCAAGGTCGCTGACGTCAAGGTAGACTCCTTTGTCAAGGAATTCGTCCTGTCCAATCACGCATGCAGGCTTCTCAAAATCAGGTTCTTTGCCCGTCACCTGTTCGGGATCCTGTCTCGCACGGTATACCTTAATCGCCTCATGCAACGCGTCAGCTGCGAGGTTCGAACAGTGCATCTTGATTGGAGGCAATCCGTCAAGCTCTGTTGCAACGTCATCTCTTGTGAGGTCCATGGCCTCTTCTAGCGTTAGTCCAATGGCCATCTCAGTCGTCATACTGCTTGTGGCAATCGCTGAACCGCATCCGAAGGTTCTGAACTTGGCGTCGACTATCCGGTCATCCTCGACCTTGATGAAGACTTCCATGAGGTCCCCACATGTCGGATTCCCCACACGACCACTTGCGACGTTCTCGCCCTCAAGAACGCCGACGTTCCTGGGGTTTCTGAAGTGGTCGAGAACCTTCTCGCTGTACTGTGTAGATTTCATCAATCTTTCCTCGCGTATCGTCCTACGCCCGTAAACTATTGTTAACCTGTATAAACTTTGTGAAACGAACCAGCTTGTTGCACCTTGGTCTTGTGACATGCGGTTGGTCTCACCAAAGAAGCCTAATATTCACTCAGGATAGGTTAATCATGTAGGGTGGACCGTGTGACAGGCCATGCCATAGAAGCAATCTTGCTCGCAGACAAGAGTGGCGCTCCTAAGTTCTACATGCAGCTCGATCCTTTAGCGTTTGACATGAATCCCGTACTTGCGGCAAGCTTCTTTGCAGCCATTGACATGTTCTCAAAGGAAGTCTTCCGACAGGACCAACGAGTGTTCCAGGTGAATTATGGGGAACGTCTCTTCACGGTTTTCAACGGGAGTAGTACTAACCTCATAGCCGTCGGCACTCAGCATCTTGGTCAAGATAC
>JBHLPB010000107.1:0-8250 GCA_048939905.1 Promethearchaeota archaeon | reverse complement strand
GGTCCCGAACGCACATAATCTCGATATGTAAGATAAGCCAATTGAGTTAACTCCTAATCGAGACTCATACCACGCAGTCTCGTCTGTTGCTACCTGTGGCGGGACTCACGATTTAAGGGTGTCGCCGACAGTCTATCCTAGATCTAGTGACATCTGGACTTTGCAGCCTGTTGAGGATGTGTTGACCTCTATGTTCGCTCCGGTGAGCTTGCTCACCTTTCTGGCAATCATCTCATGAAATGCACAGGGATAGCCCGCAGGAATCCGGTCACCCTTTGGATCTATCTTATTCGCAAGAGCCAGAAGCTCACAGCGCCCGGTTTCTATCGCAAGATTGTGAACACCAGCGGCGGGTAGCTGGCCCTCCTTGGTGCAACTCAATATCATGTTGCCAAAGTGGGCGAGCACATCTGCTCCCTCGCCCGATGCGGCCCAAGTTGAAATCAACTGGTCTGCTACCTTTTCGAACATCATGTTCAAATGACCTTTGGGAAGGCTCTCTCCGTATACGGCAATCTCCGATACCATGAAAGTTAAAGACTCCATTGTGCCTCTCCAGAGCTCTTCGCCAATAAGAGGCTCAAGCTTAGGGAGTGCACCAACGCCGCTAACTGAAAGCTCAGCCATGGTATCCGCAGCTGCTTCTTCACTAGCTGGTGTTGAGTCGCTGACAGGAGATGTCCCGTCATCATACACCAGGTCTGGAAGCTCGTAGTTCGGGCAGACGCCTGAAGTCTGATACGTGCGGGAGAATTGCATTAGCCGTCCTGCACACTGAGCTACCGCGTGTCTGCTCAGACCCTCAAGCCTGATGTGACCATAGATTACACCCACGAATGCTTCAAGGTCAAGTTGATGCAGGGCCTTCTCTACGAGTATCTTCTTCCCCCGAACAACCCGACACGACCATTTGTCGCCCATTACTCCAGCCTGGGCGGCGTAGCTTGTGTTGGTGATTCCGACGAGAGGGGAGATAGGGTAGAAGTCACTCAAGGGTAGTCCTCACAATCATCTATCAGAGAGCAGGTCATTTCAACTGTTCAAAAGCCTATCTTGAATGTACACACATCTCCTCATTCTCTCAGTTTGACCCTGAGAGTGACGATTGAGTGGGCGTCCACAGCGATTGTTATGACTGACCCTTTGAAGCTAAGCTCACCAATCGATCTTTCACACAAGTCGATGAGCTCCACTCTCTCGAGCTCTCGGAAGAAATCCAACTCTGCATTCCCGGCCTTGCCCGAAATGTCGTATACACGCACTATAAGCTCATCAGCCGAATCTCCGATTCTATAGCAGGATAGCATCAGATCCATTCCGTCTATCTTGAGGTAGGATTCCTCGGGCTTCAGTCTCTCAACTGCGCCACTTCTCTTGCTGCCGAGAGGATAGCCAATGAGAGGTAGACGATGCTCAGCGGCAAAGCGGTATACCTTGGCGTCGTTCCAAGAGCCCTTATGCGGTCTGAGTGAGAATCTGAAACTATGAGGCCCAGTTTCGCGTGCGGTCTTTGATTCCATTACATCATCGTCTTTGCCGTAGGAGAGATGCTCAACACTCCTCAGCAGAGTTGCTTTGAGTGATCCGTCTTTGAACTCAAACTCATGCAGATCAGGAGCGGAGAAACAGAGTCCGTACTCAGGACCGGCACAGTCGACCCAGTCCAGAGCCGAGAAGAGGCCTCTGCTATCGTCAAGCCACCCCTTTGGTTCGGAGTCCCTTGTGCTACGAGATTCAGTCCCGAACTGCGCACCGACGGTGGCGCTTGATGCGTAGACGGTCAACGGGAAGCTAGCTCTGACCCGCTTATTTCGTCCTTTGAAATCAAGGTGGGTTTCCAAGTCAATCCTGTGGACTCCCTCATAGACAATGACTCGTTGGTGGCGCGTAGACCCCTTCATCTCACCTTCAATATCGACAACCACTCTAACAGGTCCTCCTTCCCTAAGCGACATCTCGCTAGAGAAACGGAGACTTGAAAGCTCCGACGTTTCATCCGAGAGTTCAGACTCTGAATGTCGGTAGATATCTCCGATTTCGCTCTCCATTGTTATGTAGTTCCCCGGACTTCTTAGGACCTCCACCTGCTCCCGTTTGTCAAAGACCCTCGTAAGTGAGCCGTTGAACTCGTCGAACTCCAGCACGAAATCGCTTGATTCTACCCACGTGTCGCCAGTTCGTAGTGAGGATTCAAACTCGGGAGATTCCTCTGCCGGGACAACCGAGTAGACTCTATGACCAAGACTAGGCATATCTCGTGCTACGAATGCGATATCGATTGGACTCTTGCCTGTACCATTGTCATTACTCTGGAAAGGCACACTTCTACCTTCGGGGTCATGAATCTCAAAGAAAGGACTATCGATGCCCGAAACGTCTACAGGAATGTTCACAATGTCGGTGCGGACCCAAGGAAGAGGATTGAAGACCACGAAGGTGGAGTAATCTGATTTCGCGTCCGTACCTGCGGCTGCTGCTCCTAATGATGCTTCCAGAATCTCCTCCGCCTGCTCGATGGCTTGGGTATACCTTCGCTCTGTCAGTAGATACGCCTCATCGCTCAAGGCTCCGCGGATAATGTTGTGGTCTTGATTGAACAAGAGAATCCGCCAGAGATTCTCAAGGTCAAGGTTTCGGTCCAAGTTGCCTGTGATCGCAAGGTAGAGCTCGCACAGATAGAGGAGGGTTTCGAGAGAGCGGTTCATCTGTTTGAGTCTGACTCTTGCACTCAGTCCACCCGATCTGACTCCAGAGAAGCGTCCAGAGCCCAGCTCCCCAGAAATCGTCGGCATAGCAGCTTGGATTGCCTTGAGCTTGTCAGTGAACTCTCGAGGAGTCACGATTGTCATTCTCATATCAGGAAAGACGTCGTTCCACTGATTCACGATGTCAATCAGATGAGGAAGGGGCGGTACTAATTCTCCGCCTACTGGGACGAAGACGTTGTTTGATGCGGCCTTCTCACCAGTTTCCTCAACTATCTGAAAGAGACTCGAGAATGCCTCTCGCAGATTTTCCGAGAGCCACGCAGCACTGTCATACCCCTTAGAAAGCCATACTGCATTGACTCGACTGCCATCAGGGCCCTTCCAGATGAACTCGGTTGGGGAGTCAAATGGCATGCCCCGCCAGAAGTAGTAGGAGTCAATCCCACATTGTCGCAGAATCTGTGGCATTTGGGCACAATGTCCAGATGAGTCTACAGCCCAGCCGGTCTTGATGTCAACTCCGAGCTGTTCTCTGAAGAAGCGTGTGCCATACAGGAACTGCCGAACAATAGACTCTCCGTCAGGAATCACGAAATCGGGCATGACGTAGGTGCCGCCGACAATCTCGATTCTACCTTCGAGAACCCTTTGGTGGAGTGAGTCCCAATAGTTAGGAAACAGACGCTTGAACCCGTCCAATAGTGTCACTTGGTCCAGACAGAATCTGTGCTCGGGATGGGTTTCAAGATAGTCAAGTATGCTCTTGACGTTCCAAGATACAATGCTGATATTGTGCTCGTAGGTCTGCGTTCTGGAGTTGTCGAAATGCAGGAATGGACACAGATTCACTATCCACCGCTGTTCCATGGCAAGTCAACTTCCGTATCGCAAATGAAGCGTAGACAGGTGGATGGTGCAGGGGGGTCCTTAAAGAGATTCCTTGTAGTGGAAGGAAGGATAGAGATAGTCCCCTATCTGAAGACGAATTATAGGGGCTTCTGCGTGCCTGAGTTAGACGTAGAGATCAGGCCGAGTCTTCCTTTCCGGCTCGATCTGACGACCTTCAAGTGCTGCAGACAGCTTATCATAGTAATCCAGTACCTTGGGTGTCAGAGTTGGCCGGACCTCCTCTAGTGCCTCCTCGAAGTGCTTCATCTCGACCTTCCTGGCTTTCATCTCAATCTTCTCGGGGGTTGAGCCTTCCGTGATGGCATTCATGACCGCAATCCTCACCAGC
This sequence comes from Promethearchaeota archaeon, assembly GCA_048939905.1. Taxonomy (GTDB): domain Archaea; phylum Asgardarchaeota; class Thorarchaeia; order Thorarchaeales; family Thorarchaeaceae; genus SMTZ1-83. Next base: position 4,305 of record JBHLPB010000107.1, on the reverse strand, counting down.
CCTTCAATGTCAGCGCCCGAGAAGTCCTCGGTCTTGGCTGCCAGTGCATCTAGGTCAAGGTCTTCAGACCCGGGAATGCCTTTTGCAGTGGTATGAACTGCAAGTATCTCCTTCCTGGCGTCCAAGTCTGGCGCCTGTACATGAAGCAGAATGTCAAACCTGCCTGGCCGAAGCATTGCAGGGTCCATTATGTCAGGACGATTCGTAGCCCCAATCACCAGCACATTCTGTAGCGTCTGGAGGCCATCAATTTCAGCGAGAAACTGGTTCACAATCCGCTGAGTGACGCCGGTTCCATCCTGTTGACCCCGAACGCTCAATAGAGCATCGATTTCATCAAAGAAGATGACACAAGGGGCTACCTGACGCGCCTTCTTGAAAATCTCCCTCACTGTCCTCTCTGATTCTCCAACGTATTTGTTGAAGATCTCGGGTCCCTTGATAGAAATGAAGTTCGCCTCACTTGTTGTAGCAACGGCCTTTGCAAGCAGTGTCTTTCCGGTACCCGGCGGACCGTAGAGAAGTATCCCTTTCGGCGTTCTAATCTTCATCTCCTCGAATACATCAGGGTGTCGGAGCGGTCCTTCGACAGACTCCCACAACGCTCTCTTGGCCTTTTGGAGACCTCCAATGTCGTCCCATTGCACGTTTGGTTTCTCAACCAATACCTCTCTCAAGGCTGAAGGTGATATTCCAGATAGTGCATTCTCAAAATCGTTCTGGGTGACAAAAAGGTCATGCAGCACATCAGGAGGGATGTCTCCCGTGTCTGGGTCGACATGTGGCAGTGCTCTCCTGAGCGCTTCCATCGCGGCTTCTCTTGCGAGGGCTGCAAGGTCAGCGCCGACAAATCCGTGTGTTACAGCTGCGAGTTTCTCAATATCCATGCCTTCTTCCAAAGGCATAGATCTAGTATGGATTTGTAGTATTTCAAGTCGGCCTTGTCTATCAGGTACACCAATCTCTATTTCTCTGTCAAATCTACCGGGTCTTCGTAGTGCTTCGTCGACGTCGTCGACACGATTCGTGGCGCCGATGACTATTACTTGACCTCTACCTGCAAGTCCATCCATCAATGCCAATAGCTGAGCGACCACCCTTCTTTCCACCTCACCAGTCACTTCAGCACGTTTTGGTGCGATGCTATCCAACTCGTCAATGAATATGATGCTTGGTGCGTTCTTCTCAGCTTCTTCAAATGCCTCTCTTAGCTTCTGTTCAGATTCTCCATAGAACTTGGACATGATTTCGGGACCGTTGATGGTCTTGAAATTGGCCCCAGACTCATTTGCCACAGCCTTTGCAATGAGTGTCTTTCCTGTACCTGGAGGCCCGTGGAGCAAGACTCCCTTAGGAGGAGTAATACCCAGTCTCTTGAAGAGCTCCGGAGATTTCATCGGGAGCTCCACCATCTCTCGGATCTTCTGAATCTCCTTCCCGAGTCCACCAATATCCTCGTAGGTAACTTGTGGAACTGAGATATCCTCGGGCTTCGCGGGTCTCGTGAGAACCTCAAGCTTCGTGGTTGGCGTTATCTTCACATGCTTGGCAGGCCCGACGGAAGTGGCGCTGAACTGAAGTCCCTGTCCGATGGAAGCTATCAGAATAATATCACCGCGTGTTATGGGTCGGTTCATAATCTGCTGCTTGATGTAATCCTCAAATCCGGGCTGGAATCTGACAGGCTGGCTAGGTGCCAAGACAACTCTTGCTGCGTCGGGGACATTGACGGTTGTTACTTCTACCATTTCACCTAGCTTAACACCTGAATTGGATCTGATGAGGCCATCCATCCGAACCATGTCAAGAACCTCATCTTCCTTCAGACTGGGCCAGCAAACTGCCACAGTTTCTTTCGTGCCCCTGAGGAGCACATAGTCACCAGATCTTACACCTAGGTGGTTTCGTACCTCTGTGTTCAATCTTACAATCCCACGACCTTGGTCTTTAGGCATGGCCGCTGCAACTTTCAGACGTATTGAAGTGTCCGCCTCTGACATCCTCTCTTCACCTACTCACTCGTTCCTCAACATTCTCTCTTCATTGTTGACAGAGCTACTCTCATCTGCCTTCACCAGCTTGACTTCAGCGATTCCATTTCGGCAGGATACGACTGATTTCTCTGGATCGATTTGGAAAGGGGTTTCATGCTCAGTCGTGCTTGAGCCAATGGTGAGAGAGGCATTGCTACCTAACACTCTGACTGCGATGTCGTCGTCGCTTGAGCATCCACCTATGACGAGGATCACTACATCATCAAGTTCTATCCTCTCTATGTGGGAACCCTGATCTGTTAGGTCTATCTCCGATTCGTGAAGGTCCTCGGCTTGTTCTTCCCAGAATCCTCCAATCCCGTTGCTGCCGTTTGGCACTCCAAATGTACCAAAGAATTGCTCCATCATCTTGCGGAATATCTTCTGAAACTCATCATCATCAATCATTCAGTATGATTCCTCCCGCTTTCATGCGCCCAGATAATGGTCATGCCCACAAGGTTGCTTACCTACACGACAACGTCTATCTGGGTACCAAGCGTTTCTTGGACAATTCTCGTTCTTGAATATATTAACTTTTGTTAATCTGCAGACTCTCAACGTCACATCAACATGCTTGCTACCTTACGAATATCCTTAAGAAAGACAAAAGGGGGATTGAGCTACATAGTGACGAGGCGAAACAGATGGGTAACTGTTCTCTTTGCGGCCAGGAAGACCTGACCTTTACCTGTCCGTATTGCAGAGGAGTGTTCTGCACGGACCATCGTCTTCCAGAGAGTCATGGTTGTGCAGGTATGCAGAGAGCAAAGGACAAGGCCCGGAGGAAGATAGCCGATTCGTTTGCAGGGCAATACGGGGATGACAATGAGGAATATGATAGAAACATTGTTGGTCGCAGGAGAGTCCCGAAGAAACGCAGAGTCACTAGACGGAGATTCACGAGAGCAGAAGTTAGAGACCTTGGGATTGCTACCGTCTTGATACTCTTGGTTGCTTTCTCTGTTCTGGGAGGCATTGGGAGAGGGATTATCTTGGCAATACTTGATCCGCCGAGTTGGATCTTCTCTCCGCTCTGGGTGTACCTACCAGCCATGCTTATGGTCTTTTGGTCTTCATTCATGGTCCATGAAATGGCTCACAAGTTTGTCTCTCAGAGATATGGAATGACATCAGAGTTCAGAATGACCCCGCAGGGATACTACCTCTCAGCCATTGCTATTCTATTTGGCATCCCCATCTTCGGCACGGGTACGATGATGACTGGAGGTGTCCGGAGTATGGACGACTTTGCGAAGTCAAGCCTAGCAGGACCCGTCAGCAACTTGGCGATTGCTGGTTGTCTTGTGGCAATTGCCGAGATTATCGTGGCTACGGGTGGTTCGCTCATAGGTCCACTTGGCTTTGTCATATCCTATGGTATAATCCTGAACGCCCTCCTTGGTCTGTTCAACATGATTCCTCTAAGGGGATTTGATGGTGGCACAGTATTCAGATGGGACAAGCGGATTTGGGTTGTTGTTACAGCTTCTCTGCTGCTCCTCCTTCTGATTGGATACTTTGGTATCCCCCTTCTTTGAATAGCCAGAAGGCCGAGTCTAAACACGTGAAACTGATATAAGATGGCACATCACAGGACATCTAGGTGGAGCGTTCATGTCTGTGGATAAGGAGACAACACTAGAGCAAATTGACAATCTTAAGCAAACAGTCGGTGAAATCCTCGATGAGATTGAAAGACTGACTGGAGAAATCGAGAAACAGTCGGGCGAAGCTGAGCAGCTTCGCGCTGAGAAGCGAGAGGCAGAAGAGAAGATTTGGGCTGCTGAAGAGAAAGCCCGGAAGGCAGAGAGCAAATTGGAATCTACCAAGGAATCCCTCCATGCGAAACTCAAGACTGCAGAAGAAGAGATTGAAGCACTGAAGAGCGATACTGCAAAGGACGAGGAGATTGAAACACTCAGAAAGGAGCGAGACGAGCTTCAAGCTGAGATGGATGAGATAACAGGGAAGCTAGAGCGCGTGTCAGAACTATACAGGGAAACCGCAGCGGAGAAGGACAAACTCCAAGAGAAGGTCGATGTCAGTGACCTGTTGGCAATCTACATAGTTCTGATTGAGAACATCTTCGGCGGAAAACCCCATGCCCGCGTCCTCTATACCTTGCACAACACAAAGACAGCAATCACAAGGAAGAATATAGAATCAAGTACCGGGATCATGCCAACTGCTGTAATCAAAGCGATACACGACCTCCGAAATGCGGACCTTGTTTCCTATGATGAAGAGAGTCAAGAAGTTAAGCTGATAA
>JBHLPB010000106.1:0-8279 GCA_048939905.1 Promethearchaeota archaeon | reverse complement strand
TCGGATTCCAGATCCACAACCACCGGCTCATTCTCAGCCTCTTGATTATCATTCTTCTTTTCAGTCATGGCTTGGTCGTTCCACCTGTTTATCCCTGAAACGCAGACACATTCAGAATCGAGGGAGACCCAAGTAGCTACCCATAGCTCTCCCGGGTGGTCGGAGGGAATCTTCAAAATCCGAAAAAAAACTTTTCGACATGGCATCATGTTTCTTTGTACTGCAACTGCATTTGCTTGCCTTGAATTCCCATCGACTATCAATAATGCGTTACCGAAAACAACATTTGCACTTGCCAATCGATAGGGCTACTATGGCAACCCATCAAGATATCGAACGGGCTCGTGAACTTGTGGAGAACGCTAGCAAAGTCACAGCTCTTACTGGTGCAGGGATTAGCGTTGATTCTGGCATTCCAGATTTTCGCTCCGAGGGGGGTCTGTGGGAGAGATACGATTCACATGAATACGCCACATACGAGAGTCTCCTGCAGAACCCTGAGAAGTTCTGGACGATGGGGCAAGAGATTGCTGAAGTCCTCCTCAAGGCAGAGCCGAACGAAGCGCACCTTAGGCTGGCTGAGCTTGAGAAAAGGGGCAAACTCCTAGCAGTCATCACTCAAAACATAGACAACTTGCACCAGATAGCTGGAAGCGTTCGTGTCGTTGAACTCCGTGGCAACTACCTGCGTGCATACTGTATGAACTGCGGGTCTGAGTATATTGGAGATGAGATACACCGACGTGTTGCTGCAGGTGAGATTCCACCCATGTGTGACAAGTGCGAGGGTGTCCTCAAATCCGAGGCGGTCCTTTTTGGTGAGCCAATGCCCGAGGAACCGATGGCTGAGGCTATTCAGCTGTGTAAAGAGACTGATTTGATGCTTGTAATTGGAACGAGTCTGACCATCTATCCGGCAGCGTTCCTTCCTCAGCTTGCCAAGAACTCCGGTGCCAAGGTAATCTTGGTCAATCTTGAAGGAACTAACAGGACTGAAGTTGCCGACATAGTGTTGAAAGGTCGGGCCGCAGAGCTGGTCCCGAAAATCACACGAATCTAGATGGGTGGAAACCCGAACCATGAGTATACTCCCAAGCCTCCCGGAATAATGACGACTGCCATGAAAACTGTCAACATGCCAGGGTAGTGGAAACCGCGATCCATCATCCAGAGTCCCAAGTACGAGTACCCGTACGAAACAACGCAGGCTGTGAATCCGAGTACGGCGGTCGAAGGAATTGGAAAGGCAATAGCTAAGAAACCACCGACAGTCGTCCAAAGAAGTCCGAGGTTGAGGACCACAAAGAACCCTCTCACTGCAAGATAGACAATGATGGACACTAGAAGACCGATTTGAGAGAATGTCAATCGTGCAGATAGGCTCATTGTGAGTCGAGCAGGGCTCTCATCTGACGCTAATTAGGCTTTTCCGGTGAACAAGAACGCCTTTATCGGTAGATGTCAGACTGCAGAAACGCCTTGAAAGAACAAATCGCCTGGTCATTGGCTAGTCTGGGCCAGCTATCCATACTTCTCGAAGTGAGTTCGCCCAAGCCGGGTAATGTCAGCCGTCTTCGTCGTTTCTCGGATACTGGTTATAGACATTTCTTGGCAAGCGCTTCCCTTGTAGGTAGAGGGCTATACATGGCGGCTAAGAGAGGCCTCAGGCTGGCTGAGAGGGACATAAAGCCAAAGCAGGTGGAACTGGGAAATCTGATACTTGAGTGCTCTCGAGATGTCTTCTCTGGTTTGAATCAGAGGAATACGATCTTCGGTACGCTCCTTTTGCATGTACCTCTTGCAGTAGCGGCCGGAGCAACCGTGTCAGGATCTGGCTCCTTTTCACCGAAGTCCATGACGAAGTGGCTAAAGACAATCCTAGACAATTCTACCGTCGAGGACACAGTCAATCTGTACAAGGCATTCCACATTGTTAGACCTGGTGGAGAACTGAATAAGGAAGATGCCACTTGGACGGAGGTTCATGACAGGTATGATATTGACAATCCCTCAGTCTATGACAACATTCGAGAGGATGAAACTACCCTCCAAGGCCTCTTTCGAAGGTCTGCTGCCGTAGACCCCATCTGCGATGAGTGGTCTCAATACTTCAACGGCATCATCAATGAGATTTATCCGTACTTGGCGAAGGCCGCAGAGAGCCTAGAAGACCTTGAAGAAGGGATAGTTCGGACTTTCATCTGGCAACTCTCTCGCAAGCCAGACGGTCTTATCGCGAAGAAGGCAGGGCTTGAACGAGCTGAGGAGGTTCGAGCACTTGCTGCGAGAATTGTGCTTGACGGCATGAACGGAAAAGCGACTGACGATCTCTTAGACCACCTTGATATAGTCCTCCGAGAAGAAGGCAATCTACTAAACCCGGGCACTACTGCCGACTTCGTTTCTGCCGCCATATTCTGCAAGTTGATTTCAATGCAGTTTGACTAGGGGCCCAGGACTCCGCTGAACAGAACCGCGGCGATTATGAAGAGTAGTACTGCAGATGGCACAAGCATGGCTTTAGCCTCCAATCGCTTCACAGCACGTACCTCCTTACTGGGGCCAAATTGATAAGAAACAAGAAGAACGATTCCCAAGAGCACCAAGACCAGTGTGATCCCTTCGTGAGCCATCTTCATACTGCTCCAACTCCAGATTGCCTCTCCTGTATTAATCCTAATCGGCATGGCACGAATGAATTCTGTTCTCGGTTGAAAGAGCAAGAATGCACTCAGGATCTACTTGCAATCTGAAGAATGATATGCTCGAACTTTCTGCGGAATTCTCTGGCTCGTTTCACGTCTGCCAGATACAGGGGCTGCCGCATGTCCTGCAAGTTCGGGACTTTCTTGCAGAGATTGAGGCCTGTCAGCTTCCGCAAAGCAGCAGAGATTGTTCTAGGTGCCAAGTCTACCTTCACACTGATGTCCTTTGGTGTCATCGGACCTTCAAGTGTAAGGCGCTCCAAGATTATTATGGCACTTCTTGGCAGGTCAAACGACATCTCTTATACCACATGTTTTTTGTTTGGTGGCTTTATGCCAAGTCTGGGGCTCTCACCCAATATAAGAAGATGGTTCACCGCATGCGTTTCTCACCTGAGAGTAGACACTCTCAGGTGGGAAGAAGAAACGATGGGAAATCGAGGATTAGGTCTAAGAAAAGGAGGAACGCCAATCAACGGTTGAACGAGCGAGAGGAATCAACACCGCCACTTGAAGGCCTCAGCCGGTAGTACGTATCAATGCTGAAGATCAAGTTGAGCTCTCTGACCCTTTGCATATTGCTACGATAGAAGGGACATCGCATATCACTGAGATTTGGGATTCTTTGACATAGGTCTTCTTTCATCAGCTTGCGTAGAGCGAAGCTGACCGTTCTAGGAGCCAAATCTACTCTATCACTGATGTCTTTTGGAGTCATCGGCCCATCTACTGTCAACCGGGCGAGCACTATCTTCGCACTCTTAGGGAGCCGAATGGACATCTCACGTCATCCCCACGAGAATCATCCGTGTATTGCTCCTGAATCCAATATAAGGAAATGGTTTCAAGCATGTGTTTTCGGGTGCACAAAGGAGAAAACCACAAGACAGCATTCAAGTACGAGAGGTTCAATCCTTTCATCCCGTCGATTGCATCCATTGGAGTGACCAGGAATGACCCAAACAGTCTTTGTCACCAGGACTATCCCTGAAGTAGGGCTCAACGCAATCAAAGCTGAGTTTCAGACGGTAATCTGGGAGCATACAACACCTCCTTCGAAATCTGATATCATTCAGAATGCGAATGGGTGTAGCGGAATTGTAACGCTCTTGTCTGACCCTATTGACGCCGAAGTAATCGAGTCTCTTCCACAACTGAGGGTCATATCCCAATATGCAGTTGGCTTCGACAACATTGACATCACTGCCGCCACGCGCAAAGGAATAATCGTAACAAACACACCCGGTGTTCTTACAGAATCAACAGCTGACCTCACATGGGCATTGATCATGTCTGTATGCAGGAGAATTGTGGAGGCGGACAGGTATGTTCGTGAGGGCGAGTGGAAGGTTGCATGGGGTCCGAAGATGCTTCTTGGAAGAGACATCCACAATTCTACTCTGGGCATCATAGGGCTCGGCAGGATAGGTAGAGCAGTGGCACGGAGAGCAACCGGATTCTCAATGAGGATTCTATACCATTCGCGCACCAGAAACGACGAAGCAAAGCAGACTGAAAGGGAAACTGGTGCGGAGTGGACCAACCTCAAAACACTCCTGAAAGAATCTGACATCATCACGATTCATGTGCCACTCAATGAGGATACACGTAATATGATTGCTTCTCATGAACTCGCCATGATGAAACCTGGAACGGTGCTTGTGAACACATCCAGAGGTTCTGTTATTGACGAGGATGCGCTCTATCATCATCTAAAGTCTGGACATCTTGGAGGTGCCGGACTTGACGTCTTCAGGCAGGAGCCTGTATCTCCACAGAATCCACTACTGGAACTACCTAATGTTGTCGTTGTGCCTCATGTGGGTAGTGCGACTATTGCAACTAGAGATAGGATGGCCAAGATTTGTGCCGAAAACTTGATAGCGGCTCTCGGAGGCATTACTCCACCGCACATTGTCAACCCGGAGGCTATTGGCAATGAATGATGACTGCATTGCAGCAATATTGAGTAGAGGCTCTGTTCGGAGTTTCACAAAAGACTCTGTCCCAGAGAAGGACGTAGAACGCATCCTAGAGGCTGGATTCAGCGCACCGTCTGCTGGAAACCGGCAACCTTGGCGGGTCGTGGTTGTTCGAAATGAATCTACGCGAATGCGTCTCGCTAGGGCCGCCTTTGACCAGAAGTTCATTGCAGGAGCGCCCGTTGTACTTGTCATCTGTGCCGTACCCAACGAGTCGGCTGAGAGATATCGGGAGCGAGGAAGGACTCTCTATGTCTTTCAGGACACAGCAGCCCTCACGGAGAACATTCTGCTCGCAGCACATATCATGGGCTATGGAGCTTGTTGGATTGGAGCTTTTGATGAGGACCTTGTCAGAGGTGTGGTCAGTGTCCCAGACGACATGAGGCCCGTTGCAATCATACCCATCGGGAAGCCTGTGCGCCCAGCTGCCGAAAGACGCTCTCGCAGAGCACTTTCAGAGGTAGTCATCTTGGAGGGCTTTTAATCTCTTTCGTTGTACGTATGGCCTGACGCTCGTCTATTTCCTCTTCACGATGAAGAACACCAGCGCGATGGTGAGGCCCATATCGATGCATCCTATGAGTCCGACTGAAATCGGATTGAGCTCAGGAGGCGGTGTTACTGTTGTTGTGGTTTCGTTAGTCCTTATCCTGGGACCTACTTCTTCTCTCAATGAGATGATTTCGTGATTCCTAACAGGAACGCTGTCACGTTCCACTTGAGTTGTTTCAGCCACGATGACAGGAACCAACAACAGTGATGCCGAAATCGCAATCAAGAGTGCGAGCGTGAACTGCTTCTTGGTTTGCACTGCATGATCCACTCCTATGTCGCAGTAGTCCTCATGGGGAATCTGCTTATGACTCCTACGACTCCCGCGAGAAAGTTGTTTCGTTTCCGAATATGTGTTCAGAGGGACGGATACTGGTGACGATGCAAGGAGGAGTCATCTCATGAACTTATGGGTCGCATTCTGGCCTAGGATCCCCTTGTTAGCTTCTTGACAGCATCTACAACCTCGTGGGCCATCATGACTGCGCCTATCAATTCTATCCTGGGTTCGGCAGCTCCTCCTGCAGCCTCTGAAACGCGTCCCATTGCACGGCCCATGCTCTTGATTAGCGTCGTTAGTGCAATCTGGGCTGCGACATTCAGTGAACTGCTCTCAACCTGTGAGATCAGCTCCGCTAGATCAGATATGACACTGTCCGAAACCTGAGCCGCTGTTTCAGCTCTTCGGACGTAGTCACGATACTTGGAATCGGAATCGGGAACAGCTGCGGCGGATTCCACTTGGAGCTTCAAATGTGCAACCTCGGATTGAAGGTCACTTATTGTTTGGTCCTTCTGTGTGATGGTCACAAGAAGCTCTTCCTCTCTCTCGGGACTCGACACAGTGTCGGCCAACTTGGCCTGCATCTGAGCCATTGCCTTCTCCCTCTCCGCAGTCTCGTCCTTGATAGCATCGAGCTGTGCTTGTACTGCCGTGAGAGAGCTCTCTCTCTCCGACAAGAACTCCTGAAGGCGCTTGTTCTCCTCACTAAGCTTCTCCATATCGGCCTTAATGCTCTTCGAGGCATCTTGCGTTTCCTTGAGGTCGCTGCGCAGGGCAACAAAGTCAGGGTCTGGAGGAGAAATGACCTTGCCCGCCACTACGGCGAATATGACACCGATCAGTATAATGTAGATGACTCCGGCATAGACCGATCCGTATAGTAGGTCTGTCATCCACTGAATGACTGTCATGAATTCCCACCAAGAACCAAAGTCCTGACCTGGAACCCATGGAGTGCCACCGAATGCAGCATAGAGTGTCATGACACACGCAGCGATCAAACATCCCAGTCCCCCTGCTACCAGCAAATTGCGTCCTAGAGCTTCACGAGGCAGGTGCCGTTGGTAGAGCAACACCGCCGTCCCAATGAAGAGGAGTGGTATAACATAAGGAGTGACGGCAAGCACGTCAACCATTGGAAAGTCGATATCTATGAGTGCAGTAATGCCTGTTGAGATGTTGGAACCGACCATCGGGATTCCTCCTGTAGCGCTACGTGATTACTGCAAACAGGTGGGATAAGTATATTCTGGATGTAATGTTTGAAAGACGATGCCTGGGGGTTCCGCCCCGTAACAAAGAGGGGCTGAAATCCCTTCTACTCTACTTCTTCCATAGATCTGCCTTGAATGCCTCGTGGTCCTCCACGGCCACTTCGAGGCATTTGAGAAGCCGACTTGCCTCATCTATCGAAAGGAGAAATGCACCCTTGACATCCCGGTCTTCACCCAAGGAGAGACGTATCTTGCCGTCATTCACCCATCCCTCAGGAGTCTTCTCCGGGGGTGCAAGCTGCAACTCAAGCCATGTTCTTCGAGTTGCGCCTGTATCACGATCATCGAAGAAATGCTTAATCTGTAGTCGGCGTTCATACACTAGCGGTTTGCTACCCATTCTTCTGAGCACCTCTGTCCAGTACAGGGCCTTCTTACCTGTACCCACGTAAACATCCACATGCGGGGATATTTCTTCATCTCTCGGAGATGCCGAGCTGAGTGATTGTTGCTTTTTTTCCCACACAGGGGTGTTCCATTCATAACCCTTATCTTCACAACAGAATTCTTCGACATGGACGGCCGCTCACATGGACCTCACGTACAGACCTCCTACGCAGAAACTTGCAGTGATTCTCACCATCCTCATTCTAGTATTGCCTAGTTCTCTTCTGGTAGCCGAAGGGAAGGGTCGTGAACCGCTTCCCTATCCCATCGTTGATGCGCGCCTCGCAGCTGCTATGGCCGAAGCGGTTCCTTCAGAGATCCTACCCGTTGTCCTCCACTTTCCGGAGGGTTCCACCTCAGAAATGATGGAGGCCGCCCTTACTCGGTTGGATTTGCAGAGCATGAGAGTCCGCCATATATTCAGCCTCATTCCTGTTGTGTCTATATATGCCGCAGTTTCAGATGTTGAAACACTGTCGAAGCTCTCATGGTTATCAGGCGTTTCACTCGACGTGAAGAGATCCATCGCTGAGATGCCCGAAGTAGGATACGGAGCCCTCAGCAACGGGAATTTGACGTATGAGCACTACACTGAGATACTCGACGCCACGTCGATGTGGGATGAGGGCTACTTTGGAAATGGTACAGTCGTTGCCGTGTTGGACACCGGTGCGCAGGCTGATCATCCTGATCTTCAAGGTCGAATCATGGACTTCAAGGACTATGTGGGCAGCGCTTCCGTATCCTATGACGACAACGGGCACGGAACTGCATGTGCCACGAGCGTAGTTGGAAGCGGAGCAGCTAGTGATGGAAACTTCACAGGGGTTGCTCCTGGAGCTGACTTGATTGTTGTCAAAGTCCTTGACGAGCTCGGTCGAGGTGAGGACTCTGACATCGCTGCAGGCATCGAGTATGCAGTGGACAATGGAGCTGATGTCATAAGTCTGAGTCTTGGTGGACCTTGGGATGAAAGCCTATTCCTGGTAGACCCTTCAATCCAAGCCTGTCGTGAGGCTGTGGATTCAGGTGTCGCTGTAGTTGTCGCTGCCGGGAATATCGGACCTGCACCATTCTCTGTGTACTCTCCCGG
>JBHLPB010000003.1:0-32569 GCA_048939905.1 Promethearchaeota archaeon | reverse complement strand
GAAGTTAAGGATGATGTCATCGCATGGTTGGAGGAGCAAAATCGTGGTGATGTGTTCTACGAACCCGATCAACGACCGGTGGTCTGCAAATGCGATACTGACGTTCAAATCGCGGTCTTGGCAGGTCAATGGTTCTTGGACTATGAGAGTCCAGGATGGAAGGACATGGCCCGAGACGCATTGAATTCAATGGGAATAGTTCCTGAAAGCTTTCGAATCATGTTTGAGTCCACGTTTGACTGGTTGGCTCAAAGACCATGTGCACGGAAGAGAGGAATTGGGACACCTTTACCTTTCGATTCCGAATGGATAATAGAGGCTCTCTCTGATTCAACCATCTACATGGCCTTCTATACTATTGCCCACAAGATAACCCAAAACAAACTGAAACCAGAGCAGCTGACGCTGAGCTTCTTCGACTATGTGTTTCTGGGCCAAGGGAAGATTAAGAAGGTGGCCGCTGAAACGGAAGTTCCTACAGATCTGCTGAAATCAATGCGAGAGGAGTTCCTTTACTGGTATCCGAACGATCAGAGGCATACTTCGCCATCACATATCTCGAATCATCTGAGCTTCGCAATCTTTCACCATACGGCAATATTCCCCAAGAAACACTGGATACGATGCATAAGTCTGAATGAACACCTGATCCAAGAAGGAGGGAAGATGTCGAAGAGTAAGGGGAATGTAATACCACTTGGTGAGATTCCAGAGAAGTACAGTGCTGACGTCTATCGTACCTACGTAGTGTCGGCCGCAGAACCAGCAAGCCAGATAGAGTATCGCGAGAGTGAAGTTCCAGCGGTGCGCAACAAACTGAACCAGTTCTCGAATATCATGAAGAGGTTTGCGTCAAAGACTCCAAAGGTGTACACCAAGAAGGAGAATCCCACATTCGCGACGAAGTGGCTACTCTCCAAGGTCAATTCAGTCGTTGAGTCTTGCACGGACTACTTGGACAGCTTCAAACCAAGAGATTATGCTCTTGGAGTGACGTCTGAGATGATTCGTTCAGCCAATCACTACCTGAAGCGTCCCGAGGTCCCGAAGGATGAGAAAGACGGTACAATGGCCTATGTTTGTGACATCTGGGTGCGAATAGCTGCACCCATGATTCCACATCTTTGTGAGGAGTTCTGGTCTAAGATGAAGCGTGACGGCTTTGTCTCGTTTGCAGACTGGCCTGATGCCGACAAGAAGTTAATCGACAAATCTGCTGAACAGGCATTTCAAGTAGTGGACTCTACAATGCGTGACATTCGTGAAATAAAGAAACTCCTGAAGGGTAAGAAGGCAGAGAAGGTTCACATCTATGTGGCTCCTCAGTGGATGTTTGATGCAATGAATAGTATCCGTGAGGCAGATATGCGGCTAATAGTCGGAGAAATCATGAAGTACCTGATGTCAAATACTGATTTCCGGAAGCATGGCAAGGACGTGAAGAACATAGTAGATAGAATTGCTAAGGAGAACGGTCTGTGGGATCACTCACATAGTGCCAAGGATGAGCTAGCTGCAATGCGGGAATCAGCGAAGTATATCGAATCCGAAGTTGATATGAAAGTCTACATCCATGATTCTGCAAAGGCCGACTACGACCCTGACAACAAGGCACGCTTTGCGCTGCCCGGCCGCGTTTCATTGTACCTGGAGTGATTCTACCCCCATTCAGTTCCTGATTAGGCTTAATAGGAAGTTCAGGTATTAGACGAGTCCATTATGTCCCAGAGGAGGTGATAGAATGCCCAGATTTGTAGTACTCGGGAATATGACGCAGGAAGGAATCAAAGGTATAAAGGACTTGGCTAAGGGACTAGAAGACACTCAGAAACTGGCAAAGGACATGGATGTTAAGATCATTGATAGCTATTTCACCATGGGTCGCTATGATTGGGTCACAATAGTTGAGGCTCCAAGCGTTGAAGTTGCAATGAAGACGCTGTTCGCTTTTGCGGCAGGCGGAGGAAACAGGACTGAAACGTTGCTGGCGATATCTACGGAAGAGGCCGTGAAGCTGGCTGGAGATTTACCGTAGTCTTTCTATGTCCTACTAGGCGTTCCGAATGCCGCTGACACGGGATTCCTTGTTCCAGACAAAGACAGACAATGCTAGCAGGAACCCGACTATGGCAAAGTAGATGCCCCATTCAAGAGTTGGCACCATCCAGAGATCAGGACGAGTGGAGAGGTCTTCTACTGACTCCCACGGACCATAGAGGAATAGGAAGAAGATAACGAAATTGACCACTCCTCCCAAGGAGAAACCTTTGGGTATCTTCACCTGATTCTGTAGCAATATGGCTAAGGTCCAGAGCCCTACCATGATCATGCCACTGAAGAAGAACGACATGGCAGCCATGCTATGTTCGGCCAGGTAGTTCATGGGGAATATCCCCACGAGAAATATCGATACAGCGGAGAAGACTCCCACCACACCTGCAATCTTTGAAACGATGTTGTCCATATAGAGGCCTAGCCCGATCATGAATGGCATGAAGACTAGCCCGGCAAGGATCATCCCTGAATTGAACAGGAATGCGAACTCTGAAACTCCAATCTCACCGAGCTCCGACACGAAATGGTTCAGCATCGAGAATGGCTCGCCATATCTTCCAGAGTAGGGAATCTGAGCCCCCAGAATGAATACGAGCCCCACAAGTGATCCGACTATGCCCCATAGTGGAAAGTGCCGCTCGTCAATCACCGTTTTCAATCTCTCAATCGAACTCATTGCTCATCACGTGGCCCACTACTCAATCGCCTTGAAGGCAACAATCTCATGTAATGTTGTACCAACCTCTTCATGCGTCTGTCCTTCTAGTGTCGCTCTAATCTTGAAGTCCGAGAGCAGCCTGAAATAACCCGGCTTCAATCTTAGGATTTTTCCCGCAACAAACCTGAGAAAGACGTTGAAGTTATCAAGCATGTTCTCAGCTTCCAAGACTCTCTGGACTTCTAGTGTTACTTTGAGGTTGCCTGGATCTGTGAGTGTTAGAGTCTTGGGGAATTGGTGACCTGCTCTATCATCATACTCGAAGTTCTCCACAGTCAGATCATATTCTCCACTGCTTAGAATAACATCCTCCCCCTTCGCCAACATCAAGACCTTCACCGCGTGTCGGTCCACCTTGTCGTTGCATTGAATGAAAGCATATGAAACTGTGAAGCTCTCAGAGTAGACTCTGCCCCACATCCAGTACTCAATGATATTCTGGAATGGGAAGTTCAACCAATTGTGATCATGATATCCCACTCCTGTTACCGACATTGTCATATCTCCATCTCTTACAGTTCCCTCAACCGAGGCTCTTGGAAAAGGGACCACCCATGCGAAATGACCCCTGTCTGCAAAATGCGAATAGCCGGTACCAGGTTTCCAACCCTTTACTTGCGCCTTGTAGGTCAGATGGAACATGAGATCCTCATCCTCCAAGAATATCTCATAGATTGAGAGACCGTCATCGGAGAATTCCGCCTCCATGTAGTTATTGCCAATTCTGACATCAGGTTTCTCTCGTGAAGCATAGAGGTCTCGTTTTTTGTACTTGACCACTTTCTGAGTCTTGCGTCCATCTGGTCTTAGAAGTGTCAACTCAACTGCAGTCTTTCCTTGGTCAAGTCCAGGATTTGGATATGCAGCATAGAAGAATGCCACCAGTGTGTATCCTCCTTCGAGATGGGCATCAAAGTACCACCATTCAAACTGGTTCTTTTTTCCCACCTCAATGTGGAGAGCATCATCTTCAGGCTTCAGCGGAACTATCGTTCCGTCACGTCTTCCAGGTCCGGTCCAACCCTCCTTGACTTTTGGGCTAATCGTTGTTTCCATGCTCTATTCCTCGTCTAGTTTCGCAGAGATGTAGTGACTTGAGTCTCCTACACCTTTCGGGTCGAATGTTGCTTTGATTTTCCTTAGCCATTTGGGGTAGTACATTGTACGGGGCCCGTAATAGTCGTGAACTGCATCGCCCACAATGAAGAAAGGCATGCCCAGGGCTTGCTGCAGGTCAACCTCGTTGCATTCGTCTTGATACTCTGCATATCCTCTGCACGATTCCTTAGATGCAGCGTTGTAGACTGTAGGTACTTCGAGGTGCGCCGTGTGACCCCCTTCATAGGCAGTGGTCCAGACTCCTTCTCCTCTGTCATCACCAATGACCCCCTTCTCTATGTACTTCGCCTTTATGGGCTGGTTCACTTTCGCAATTCTTACAGCCAAGGCGATGGAGTCCATTCCTCCGTGAGTACTCTGGAAACAATTGGAGAATCTGAACGCATGACATCCCAACATGTTCCTCACAGACTCGGCGTAATGGGAGCTTCTGGGCACGACTACTTCGTCTTGAATGAGATCGTTTCCTCCATGTTTCTCCATTATGGCTTGGATGAGTTTGGTCCGGTAATTGAACTCACGTTCTGTGTGTGCTGTAACTAGGACCAAAAAGTACCTCCTCGCGACGTTGGTCAAACCTCCAAATATGGCCTCAATTGCCTCCAGCTTGGTGTCGGTGAGCAGTGCGGCAAGCCCCTCGCCTGAAGAGCAGCTTGCCATCATGACAGCGTCATGATCATTGACCTCATAGAAAGCCGGTTCAAACTGCTCCCACTCAGGGAAGTTGAGCACGAACATCCTCCAGTATCGTGGTACGTTCCACTCATAATGGGGGATTGTCCCACCAATCTCCCAAGTCCAGTCCTTTGGAGCAGGCCAAGAATAGAGCTTGATAGCCGCCTTTGTGAACACTCCAAGACCACCGTAGGCACCCATCCATCCACGAATAACGCCTCGCATGCTGAATCCGGGACCATCTGCACTAAACCACTTACCTGTATACTCGAAAGAACCAACCTTGAGCAGTTTGCCATTGGGCAGCACCCACTCCACACCAAGCAGGTTGCGCCCGCTGAACCCAGTGTACGGCGAAGTGAATCCAGGTCCCACAAATGACGTGTGACTTGCTAATGGAGAGGTCTGTGGCCCCGCTCCCTGTGCGTGATGCATTAGACCATACCTGAATAGCTCCGCCTGTAGCTCAGCATTTGTGACGTATGGTTCGATGACCGCATACATGTTCTTGGAATCAATCTCAACGATTCTATTCATTCTCCGAAGGTCAATCTGGATTGACCTAGGATTTGAAACCCCAGCCCATGGTCCCATGCCAGTGCTAATTGGTTTGAACTTCACATCATGCTCATTGCAGACTCTAACAATTGACTGAACTTCCTCTGTAGTATGAGGCAGAACAACCGCTGCTGGCCTTATACCGAACCTTGAAGGCTCCTCCCCTCTCTGGACGCTCTCAATCTCGTAGCACCATTGGAACGCGTAGGTGTCCAGGATTGCGGGAGTCCTTGTGATGTATTGTTCTCCGACCACAACACGGAGCTTATGGTAGACGTCGTCTTCCAACATCTACTCACCTCCCTCCAGACTTCTCAGGACAAGCTCAGTCACGTCGAAGAAGTCCATCGGATTCTCTCTGGTTTCCAATGCATCCACTAGACTGGTCTTGCAAAACGGGCAAGCTGAGACCATAGCTTGAGCTCCCGTCGCTTCCGCCTCATCTACGCGTTGGTTTGAAGCAAAGAGTGCGAAGTCTGGATATGCGGACTTGCATCCAGCTCCTGCACCGCAGCAGTAGGAGTATTCTCGAATCCTCTCCATCTCAACAAGTTCTACTCCTGGGAGCTGTTTCAGAACATTCCGGGGGGCATCATAGACTCCATTTGTGCCCTGCCTGGGGGGTTTCGGAGGGTCCCATACAAAGACCTGAGACAGCAGTTCGAACTGTTCTCCCTCGTAGGCCTCATAGGGTTCAGACATTCGTCCCAGGTGACAGGGGTCGTGATATGTGACTTTGAGCGCGATTTCCTTCTTTGGCTTCAGCCTTCCCT
Source organism: Promethearchaeota archaeon (assembly GCA_048939905.1). Taxonomy (GTDB): domain Archaea; phylum Asgardarchaeota; class Thorarchaeia; order Thorarchaeales; family Thorarchaeaceae; genus SMTZ1-83. Next base: position 26,671 of record JBHLPB010000003.1, on the reverse strand, counting down.
CTTTGAGAAGTCCGTCTATAAGTTGTGAAGTATGAATCACCTCAAAGTCCGTGTTGACAAACCGAGGGTATTCCGTCTTCAGCATGTTGTAACAACCAGAGCAACTCGTTATGATTCTCCGCACGCCCTTCTCCAGGAAGAGCTCAAGGTTGCGTTTCATAATCTCGATTGCCCTATTCCGATCGCCAACACGATAGACAGGACTTCCACAGCATAGTTCGTCTGACTCTAGTAGGCTGAAACTCTCGTTGGCTGCATTAAGCACTCGAGCAGTACTCAGAGCAATCTCTTCTCTGCGGTAGGCCGCGGTGCATCCTACGAAGTATAGAGTTGACGAATCCTTATCCACACGGACGTCTTCAGTGAGCCAGGCAGGCCTCCTTTCTCGTGGTTCCCCGTAGGGGTTGTTGTAACGTTCCACGAGCTCAATGTACTTCTTGTGCTTGGGCATCGGTCCTACGCCGGATTCAACAGCGATGGCTCTCAGTTCGTGAATGACTTCGTTTGGCTCAAGATCATAGACCCATTTACAGGAAACCTCACATCCTCCGCAGTTCGTGCATTGATACAGAATGTCAAGCATCTCAGGAGTCCATTTGAGTCTGCCTTTGTGGTAGGCGTTTGCCATTATCATCCTACCGCCGCCCGAATACGCATGGAAGTTGTAGTATTGGACTGAAGGACAGATGTGTGAGAACCTCTGGCTCTTGATTGCTATCTGTGGAATGTACTTGCACTTGGAACACCGGACACAGCTGTCCATCATGTCTTCAAACTGCTCCAGAATCATTTCGGCACCTCCTTGAAGCAGAGAGTTCCAGGATTCAGCACATTCTTGGGGTCAAAGATCTTCTTGACACTCTGAATTGCTTCAACCATTTCAGGCGTGGTCTTCTCGAACACCAGGTCAGTGATGATGCCGTGGGGTCTGCTGAAGAACGCTCCTTCATCCAATAACCTGTGTTGCCCCTTGTCCAGGAGGGCACTCACTGATTCGACTTCTTCGCCGCTGTCTGGGTCATAATGAATATCAAAGGCACAGTGTGTATTCACTCCTTGGACCACAGGTTGGACATAGACACCAATCTGTTCTTTAGGAACGCCAACTTCATCTGCCACCTCTAAGAAGGCTGAGTGCATTTCTGCAACTTGGTCCAGAGTTGTTGTGAAGAAGACTTCACTGCAACTGCCTCGTGGAGAGTACTTCCAGTAGGATGCGCTACTAGACCTGTTAAGAAGAGATTTCACTTCGTCAGCTTTGATATCACCAAGTGACCTTGTCAATTTCAAGTTCATCTCTTCTGCAATGTCCATAGTGTCTTCAGTTCGATATTCGAGTTCCTCCTGAGCGAGAATTCCGTGTCCAGAAACACCCAGAACCAAGACCCAGTTGGGAGTCTTCCTCTTGGAGCCAAGGGCTGCAGATAATGATACAGAGTTTAGCAGAAAGTGTTCATCTACTAGCCGTCGCTTTAGCAGAGCGTAATTGAATGCCTCGAGCTGACCAAGTTCTTCCACTCCTGTGAGATAGATCTCATGCACGTCTGGCAGAAGTTCACACTTCATCGAAATCCACGTGGTAATGCCAATGGTTCCTTGTGAACCCTGGATTATCCTGAATGGGTCAAACTGGGAGGGTCCCTGAGGATTCTTCTGCGCTTGCCCTGAGGCCCACTGTTCCTCTATTGTGCCAGGTCCTGCAGCAGAGCCAGTCCTCAATGTTTCACCAGACCCAAACACGGTTTCAGTGCACAGGAGTGGGTCGGAAATATCCCAATGAAATCGCGGGATTGTGGTTGGCTCTCTGTCAAGGCAGCTTGCCAGAACAGATTTTGATGCTTTAGGAAGGAGAGGCATCAGTGGTCGTAGTCCCTTCTTCTTGAGCTCCGGAATAAGCTGCTCAAATGTGACTCCAGGCTCAAACATCGCGACCTTGTTCTTTGTGTCAACTCGAATTATCTTGTTCATTCTACTAAGGTCAACAATCACGGCGTTGTCTACCTTGGGCGTAGATGAGCCTCGGCGTCGAGGCCCTCCAGAGCTAACAGGAACAAGTGCCACTGAGTTTGAATTCGCCCATTCTACGATCTTGGCAACTTCATCAGTTGACTTTGGCCAGACAACCAGTGCAGGCGAATTGAGTCCTGAGTAGTCCTCCAGTATCTCTGATTTGCTGGTGACTCTATCCTCTCCAACAATCTTGGTTACCGCTGGAATCATTCTTGTTACCCGCTTCCTTGTCATGTCATTGTTAACCCTGCTCGATGACTATTCCTGTTCCTCCAGCAGGGAATCTGAATTCTATTGCATCACTCTCACATACCTGCTGGCATGCTCCGCACTCCAGACACTGTGAGGTATAGTCGTCTACGATGTACACTATGTCATCGCGTTTCTTCCAGAGGCTCATCACACAGATGATGAGGCAACGGTCGCACAAAGTACACTTGTCGTTGTCTATGCTGATGAAGTCGCCAGTACCGGGAATTCTCTTCACAAGCTTCTTGTGGTCTATCTTCAATCTCGTCATTCCTCCTCCTCATCTGTCATGAAGGCCATAGCTATGGCCTCTTCGATTTCTGGCATCTCAGTAAGTAGTTTCTCAGGATCCATTAGCATATTCATTCTGTCCTCACCTAGTACCGAAGTCAGGAGTGGAATCACCTCTTTCACTATGAACGGCACTAATTGAGGGAGATACTGTTTGATTCTCCGCGCGACTTGTCGTATTCTAACGGGGTGGGGTTCGGACCAGTCAATGATTCCACCTAAGACTTCCATGAACAATGGTACGAACCAGGACATTGATTTCCTTGGACTGAAGGGAAGTGCCATCCAGATGCTCTGCAGTTCCGGGCCCGACTTGAAGTCGTCTCCAACCGAGGTCGCCATCCATTTCTCATCGTAGAGAGAGAGAAACTGCTTGGAAGTGTCACCCGCGGATATTGCTTCAGCTACGGTTTCAATCGCAGCTCTTCCAGTCACCATGGCTGGATAGATCCCCTCTGCCTCAAGTGGACACGGGAATCCTCCAGCATCACCGATGAGTATCACATTGTCAGTGTGTGTATTCTCTGGCATTCCTTGCCAAGGTAGAAGATGAGCCTGAAACTCTCGAGGTTTCGCACCCAAAATCCTGATCAATCGTTTGAAGTACTTCAGGTTGATTACCTTATTCAGATAGTGAACGGGGTTCTTGTCCCACCAAGTCATCCAGTTTCCAAACCCGATATGGAAACTAGAATTGAAGAACACCTGATACGCAGCGGGAAATGTGGCAGACCACCACACAGCTAGAGCTTCATCACCCATTATGTCGTCTATCTTAGACGATGAACACTCGAAATCATACTGGAGTGTCAGTGTTGTCTGTTCCTGCCTCCATCTCTGCCGAAGACCTGATTGTTGGGCAACCATCGAAACAGCACCATCTGCCCCTATGACGAATCCCTTGTACTTCTCCCCCTTTTCGTCAACAGTCCCAGTGACCTTGCCATCTTCCTTCAGCAGGCCTGTTACAAGTGTTGACGTCTTCAGCTCTGCTCCAGCATCAACAGCTAACTGCGCAAGCCAAGGATCAAACTCACTTCGATAACAGTTCATTGTGATCCAGCTCTTCGCAGGCTCATAGGTCACTGATTCAGTCGGTCTGGTCATTATGTAGCCAGTTACCTCGCCGTCAGCACTAACAAAGTAGTTCCTAGCTGCAGCACCAGGTCTCATAGATGGACACGTTTCGGGATTGAGCTCCTCCATGAAGTCAAATTCCCTCCACAGACGAGGTCCCAATCCACAACCGGAGGAGTTCTTCTCTCCAGGTTTTCTACCGCGCTCGAAGAAGATGGTCTTGAGACCCTTCTCTGCAGCCTCCTTTGCTGCAAGAGACCCGCCCGGACCAGCGCCTACGATTACAACATCATACTCTTTCATTTCATCACCTCATTAGTCCAGATCTTTCAATTGCTTCCTCACAAGCCCGAGCTTACGCAGAAGCGTTTCCTTTCGCAACTCAAGAAAGGCTCTCTTCAAGTCATTGTCAGAAAGTTGTCGAATGGCTTCCAGAATCGTTGCTTCTGGAAGAATCTCATCAATGCCGGCCTCGTGGATCTTGCTGAAGACTTCTTGAGTGAAGGACGGGGGCATGCTGTCTACAGTGGATTCAATGAATCTTGAGTTAAACAAGAGATAATCAGCAACGTAGTCACTGATCTCTTGCATTATTCCTCTACCTTTGACTGTTAGACTGTAGTGCGTCTTCTCAGAAACCATGCTCTTTGCAATGATTCCCTTCTTCTCCAAGGCACGAAGAGCCGGATATACAGTTCCAGTCTTAGGTTCCCATGAACCTTTGAAGCCCTCTCGAAGGCTTCTGATAATCTCGTAACCGTATTTTGAGGTTCCGAGGAGTTGAATCATGACAAGAAGTTGAATGGGAGTGAGCTTTTCAGGTGTGGGAAGGAACAGTTTGATTTGCTTGCTCATCCAGGACACAACTAGGTAGATTTCTACGCAGTTGAATTCTACTGGTATTTATCTACTTCGATTTCATTTCGCCGCACTGCAAACAATCGGTTCCTGAGATACGACAAGAGTCGTATGAGTGAGACAGGTCGGTTCTGAGAAGGAACAGTTTTATCCCTTCAAAGATAGTTTAGAGCAGTCTTTGCTTGTCAGCTGGTGTATGTCGTGATTACCGCTTTCATAATGGCTAAAGTTGAGTCGTCAAAGGCACGTGATGTGCTGAATAGTGTACGAGAACTGAATGAGGTTGAGGAGGCTCACCTCATCTATGGTGCCTATGACCTGCTCATCAAGGGCGTCTTCAAGACTCCTGAGTCCCTCAGCTCCTTTGTTGTCGATTCCCTCAGGAAGGTGGATGGCGTCAAGGATACTGTAACCAATGTCTGCGCGGCATATGAGTGACCACTGCTGAGAAGTAGGCTGCTTCATGCAGTCGTTGTTTCTAGTCGCTTGACCGGTAGTACTCGAAGTCACAGCAGTCATGCTTCTCCATAAGAGTCTTGGTCCCATCTAGTACATCCTTGAGGTGGATTGATGGTGCAGCAGCAAAATCATGTTTGCAGTGGAGCAGATGTCCGATGTCTGGAGCCCCAAGATCACTGTACACCTTTGCGCAAACACATTCAGTCACATGGCAGAATGATCTGTCAGCAGTTTCCTTCACGGTCTCAACAGTTTCGATGTTGTTGTCATTAAGCTCTTTGACCCAGTGTCTGAGAAGTGCCTTGACATCCTCGAAGTCCTGTACAGGCTTCTCTAGTGACTCTATTACGCTCCGAACGTCATTGATGGAATTCTGCTCCGCCCAATCGGATACGATTTGATGAGCTCGGTCTTTTCCTAAGGTTTCCTCAAACCCTCATATCAATGACACGAGTTTGGCACCTGCAGTCTTGATGTAATCCTCTACTGTGGTGTCCATTTTGACTTGGAACCAATCTGTGCTTTCATCTGTCATATCTAGACAACTCCTTCAGCATCCTTCGATAAACCCAGTCGCTCAAGCGTGCTTTTCAGAGGGAGTCCCGTTTCAACCTCCCATCCTCTCACTTGATAGTACTCGTCAAGCATCTGGTCAAGTTCGACAACTTGGCCCTTGGGCGGTCCCTTGGGGGCCTTCTCCTTTGTGAGCCTGTCAGGCAGCTGATCATCTCTACGAGTCACCCCACGTGCTACATTGAACAGACGGTTCAGGTTTACAATTCTCTCTCCAATCACCTGCAGCTCCTCCACTGTGAACTCAAGCCCATTGTGAATCTTAAGAGCAAGAGCAACGTCGTCATAGTAGAACTCCGGAGGAATCTGCGTACCATACTTGCATAGTCCTACGCTTTCGACAACTACCATGAAGTCCTCGCATTCTTTCACCATTATACCCTTGTACTTCGGGTTCAATCTGTCAGCCATCTCAGGAAGATACTGTTCTCCGAAACGCTCCTTTATCTCGTCGTCAAATCCGGCCTCGTCTAGGACCGGAAATGAGTAGAGGTGATCTGCCCCCCGTGCCGCTGTCACTGCTGCTAGACCCATGGACTTCTGCGCTCTGGGTTCTTGGCCTGCCATTTCCTGCTTCTTCACAGTCATCACGAACCTGTCAGTGCCGCGCCCAATCTTCTCGGCAGCCCTAGCGCTTCCCTCGGCTAGGATATCTCCGAATCCTTCTCTCAGCGCGATCATCTCAGTCAACTTGACCACCGTTTCGTGGTTGCCCCAAGAGAGGTCTATTCCTCCAGTGTCTTCTGCTGTGATGAGTCCCTCGTCCCAGGCCTCCATAGCCCAAGAGATTGTGCCACCAAGAGAGATAGTATCCATGCCGTATAGGTTAGAGAGATGATGCGAATAGAGCACGGACTCTATGTTATCATTCCCACAACGAGAACCAAGTGATGACTGGGACTCGAATTCGGGAGACCCGCCTATGTACTTATAGGGGCCATCCTTCACTCTCGTGTATCTGCCACATCTCTGCAAGCAGCTCCAATCCGAGCGCGGTTTCACTAGATACTCCCTGGTAATGGTTTCTCCACTGATCTTCTCGTAACCCTCAAAGACGCCCTGTTTCATGTTATAGCTGGGGAGCCTGCCTATGTGATCCATGAGTTCGACCAGGTTTGTTGTACCGTACTTCGCTCTCTCCTCCGTGAAAGGGTTGGCCAACATGCGCTTATAGAATATGTCCATTTGCTTCAGGTAGTTCTGCGGGTCTGCAACCTCTATTTTCCCAGTTCCCCGTACGGAAACTGCCTTCAGTTTCTTCGCCCCCATGACTGCGCCGAGTCCGGATCTTGCTGACGCTCTGTCTCTGTCGTTCATCACTGCAGCGAATCTTACAAGATTCTCTCCTGCCTGACCAATTGAGAGCACTCTGGTCTGTCGGTCGTGTTTCTCTCTAATCCAGTCGTCTGTATGAAAGACGGATGTTCCCCAAATCTCACTTGCGTCCAGGAGTTCGACCTTGCTGTTCTCAATATTGAGATACACCGGGTCTGAAGAGGCACCAGTGAATACTACCGCGTCGTAACCTGCCAGTTTCAACTCTGGCCCCCAGAATCCGGCCGCGTGCGACTCTCCCCAAACATCCGTGAGGGGAGACAGTGCCGCCACGACATGACGCGACGCCTGCGGAAACATCGATGCTGTGAGCAGCCCCGTCGCAATTCCGAGGACGTTTTTGTGTGAGAAAGGATCTGTGCCTACCGGGACCAGGTCGAAGATAACCCTGGATAGGTATCCAGCTCCAAGAAGATACTGTCTGACCATCTCTTCCTCGACTGGTCGCTTCTCTATCTCTCCCTTCGCTAGGTCTACCCAGATGATGTTCCCACCTATTCCTTTGATCACCGGAAGCCCTCCTTGCCATAGATCTCGGCCTTGTTTCTTTCATAGTGCCCTGCAAGCCTTCCGTCTGAATCCATCTTCTGGAGCTCTTCGTCCGTTGTAGTCCAGATTGCGTTCACTGGGCACCGCTCTACGCATCTGCCGCACTGGATACACTTGATAGCCTTCTGAGTGTCCGGATTCAAATGGATTGCATTGTATGGACATGCAGCGATGCAGGCACCATGTCCCTTGCACTTCTTGTTGTTCACTATCACGACTCCCTTTGATGTCCTGCTGAGAGCCTTTTCCGGACAAGAGTCAATGCAAGGCGCATCTTCGCAGTTGCGACAGAACAGAGGGAAGTCAAGCCCTGGTTCTACTCTCACAACTCTGGCACGAGACCATGCCGGTCCTATCACCTTGAAGTAGTGCATGCTGCACACGTTCACACAGATCATGCATCCAGTGCACACCTCTGGGTCTCCAAATACGAACTCTCGTATTGTCATTGTTCAGTCCTCAAATGGTTTCATGCCGCTCATAGATTGGAATCTTCCATGACCTGGCTCCACTGTGGTCCTGTCAGTTTCAAAAACAAGCGTGCCCCGTACGTAAGTCTTGAGAGGCACTCCCTTCATATTCATACCTTCGTAGAGTGTCCATCCACACTTGGAGAACATCATGTCCGAGCTGATCTTCTCTTCCTTTGTGTGGTCCAATACGACAAAGTCGGCGTCGGCTCCAACCTGAAGTACCCCCTTTCTAGGGTAGAGTCCAAATACCTTGGCAGGACTACACGAGGCTACGTTGAGGAGTCTTGTGAATGACAGTCGACCCTTGTTGATTCCTTCTGAAAGAAGGACTCTTAGAATCATTTGAATTCCGTCGACTCCTGACCATGCCTCTCTGATATCTTCAGCACCTGCTTCCTTCTTCTCCAAAGGACACGGCGCATGATCACTCACGGTCATGTCAATTGTGCCTCTCAGCAGGGCTGACCACATAGCTGACCTGTCCTGTTTGGCCCTGAGTGGTGGGTTCATCTTGCTCTTGGGGCCAAGTCGATTCATGTCATCCCTTTGGAAAACAAGATGGTGTGGACATACTTCAGTGGTTGTCATCACACCTCTCAGCTTTCCGCGTTCAACCTCAACAATACCTTCCCTCGTGGTGACGTGTGCCACATGCAAGTGTCCCTGAGTCTGCTCTGCAATACTGACCATCTGTCTGATTGCGAGTTGTTCTGCAAGGTTTGGTCTTGCGAGGGAGTGACTGATGGGGGCGTCCCATTCTCCCTCCATCTCCTTCCCGAACTCATCTAAGACACCCTGATTCTCTGAGTGCACCGTCACATGTCCGCCGTACTCGGAAACCGTACTCAGTGCTTGGACCAGGACTCCGTCATGTACTGGATATGGTTCGCAAGTAAAAGCCTTGAAGGCCGCGATCCCCCTTTCGACCATAGACGGTATCATCGGGTAGTTCTCTGAGCTTAGCATTCCTGCATAGAACGAGAAATCAACAATCGACATTTGCTCTCCCTGTTTGATTTTCTCGTCCACAACCTGGGGCGTATCAACCTGATTGGTTAAGGGCATGTCAATAAGAGTCGTGACACCTCCAGCAGCTGCAGCGCGAGAACCGGTTGTGAAGTCCTCGTGGTCCGGCATAGTGGGGTCGTGAATGTGAGCATGACCATCGATGAGACCAGGCATCAGGATGTTGCCCTCGGCGTCAACTACGGTATCTGCGTCGGGCAGATGCTCGTCTCTCGCGATTGCGCATATGCGGCCCTGCTCAACTCCAATTCCTCCCTTCGCTAATCCTGATTCCAGTAGAAGTCGTGCATTCTTTACGACCAGGTCAACCATGGATGCCATACCTCTCTTAGGACTGATTTGGGGTCCTAGCCTCCTCCAACGGGAGGGAAAAGCGCCACGGAGTCATAATCATTCAGTTCTGTTTCGTATCCGTCCAGAAGCTCAATGCGCTTTCCATTGACCATGCACTGGTAGAACCTCTTCAGCTCACCAGTTTTATCATCAATCACTGTATCGGTGAAGCGTTTCCCGTATTTCTGTTTGAGAAGCTCCAGCAGTTCTCTTATGTTCGCAGCCTCTATCTCAGCACTTCTCCTACCTACTGCCTCGCGAACTGTTGCGAAGAACTTTACAGTGACTGTTGCCAAAGTCGTCAACTCAACCTACGAACGTGTGACTAGGGATTTTAACCGTTACGAAGTGTAACAAGGTAGGAGGATTCAGAGGAATTATAGGTGACATTGCTGAAGGACACGCATCTAGTCGGTGTAGCAAGAGCCTACTGCTGGAGGATTCGGGAATGGAGATTGTGGTTGTTGGTCACCTGAGCAGGGATCTCATCATCACACCAGAAACAACAAGAGAGGTTCTTGGAGGTGGTACGGCCTACGCAATGCTGGCGATGAACCTTGAAGCATTCGGGGCTGGAATCATAACCTGCGTAGGCACTGACTTTGAAGAGGATTATGTACAGACTCTTCAGGAATCTGGTCTAGATATTGATGGCCTGCATTATAGAGGTCGCAAATCCACACGTTTTGTGAATGAGTACGACGAGAAGGGCGCGCGCAAACAACGGCTTCAGGCAAGGGCTCCTCCCCTGAAACCTGATGACATGCAACAGAAGCACCTTGGGGCTAGCATATACCACTTCTGCCCACTGACCGCAGAGGAGATGCCGCTCTCCATGATTGAAACTGCAAGATCGAGCGGAGGTTTGATTTCTCTGGACGCACAGGGATATCTGAGGAGTGTAGAGGGCGAAGAGGTCGTCGAGAGAGAATGGCCAGATCGTGATGACGTTATCAGCCTGACCGATGTGGTGAAGCTCGACGACACCGAACTCCAGCTTGCAGTTGACGCAAAGTCCGAGCTCTCTGCGGCAACAGAGCTGCTTGCTCTGGGGCCAAGAATGGTAGTCGTCACACGTGACAAGCGAGGCTCTACGATATATACTCGAAATATCCAGGTGGATATTCCTCTTGTCCTTGCAAATGCTCAGGTGGACTCGACCGGATGTGGTGACAGCTATACGATTGGATTCCTTCTTGAGTATATGCGAACCGGTGATGTGAAGCGTGCGGGTTTGTTCGGAGCCACATGCTCGTCCTTCAACGTTGAAACCGTTGGTCCATATAATCTTCCCAGCAAGGAACAGGTGTTGCGAAGAATGAGGCCATATTCGCAGGCCTGAGGGAAGGCTTTTTCATATGCACTTGATTCCACCAGCTCGGTGCTGCATGTGCTTGACGACCTAGACGCTCTCATGGAGGAGTATGGGATTGACGCACTTTTCACTGCTGGAAGTACTTTCCAGATGAATGACCTCTTCTGGCTTACTGGGTTCAGATCCAGTGATGAGATTGTCTTCATCCAGAACATAAACGACAGACCGATTGTTGCAGCTGGTTTCCACACACTTAGTCGTGTGCAGAAAGAGAGTCGAATCAATACTACTCATGACATCAGCGGTGTATATCTCAAACTGATGAAAGAAAACAAACGAGTTGCAGAAAACCTCGACGTGATCTTTGACGACATTCTGCGCAGTGTGTTTACAGGAAAGACGATTGGAGTTCCAGAGGACACACCTTCAAAGGTGTATGAAACAGTTCTCAAGCTCGGCTATGATGTCAAGGTCGTCTCTGATATCATGATGGATGCTCGGGCAACCAAGTCTGAGAGCGAGATTGAGGCGATTAAGAAGGCTGGGGACGCAACGACTGGTGCCATATCGAAAGTACTGGAGATGGTTAAGGACTCAGAAGTCGGTCCAAAGAAGACATTGATGTATGAGAACAAGCCGTTGACCGTCAAGGATGTCAAGCTGACACTCGAGCATTCCTTGCTGGATCAGGGTGCTCATTCTGCCGAGGACACAATCTTGGCTGTGGGTGACAAGGGCTTTGACTGGCATTACCTTGGTGCTCCAGAGGATGAGCTCAAAGCTGAGGTTCCCATAATATTAGACGTGTTTCCTAGGCTGAAGATGGAACGCTATGTTGCAGATGTCACGCGAACATTCATCAAAGGTTCAGTGAGTGAGAATATTCGCCATATGTTTGAGTCCGTCAAGGCAGCGGCCGATTCCTCAGTTGATGCACTCACGGATGGAGCCAAGATTGACGATGTCAATCTCGCCTGTGCTGAAACCCTGAAGGCGGCCGGTTACGACTCTCGTCGCTTGAACCCTGCGGCCACTGAAGGCATGACGCATGGTTTGGGTCATGGTATTGGTCTTGCTGTACACGAGGACCCCAGCATGCATCAACGAGAGGACTATTTCCGGATTGGGAACGTTATGGCGATAGAGCCTGGAGTATACCTCAAGGAGATTGGCGGAGTGCGGATTGAGAATGACTACACGGTGACCAAGGGCAAGGCGAAGCTACTCACAACAGGACTTGATGAATTGCTCTATCTCTAGTCACACCGGACTAGTTCTAGTCGACGCTAAGCGCATCATGTGGACAGACTGAGATGCACATACCGCATGCCTCGCATGCTTCTTTGCTTATCTCGAAAGTACCCTTGGCCTTGTCTATTGAGATTGCATGGTAAACGCATGATTTCCTACAGAGTCCACAAAGCGTACATCGCTCTCGATCAACCTTAGGTGGGGGCTCTAAAACAATGCCTCTCTTAAGATGCGGAAGTGCCATGCCCCTGACATCTTCGACTGAACTGTGGCCATGTTCGTCAAGCCATTCCTGAATCTCAGATACAATGCGTCCGTAGACTGTGTCACCTTCAAGGATTGCAGCAGTGCAAACCTCAACTGCTGAGGCGCCTGCCATGAAGAACTCAATTGCGTCCTCTCCCTTCATGACTCCGCCGACACCAATGATAGGTTTCTTTGTAGACCTCGCAATATCTGCAACGCACCTCAAGGCTATGGGTTTCAGTGCTGAACCACTCATCCATCCTTGCCCCAGCTCACTTCCTAGCATTGGTCTGCCAGTTCCAATGTCTATTCTCAAGCAGGGTCCGTATGTATTGATAGCAACAATCCCGTCGACTAATCTGTCCAGCGACTTTGCCACTTCCGTCACATCGACTCTTGGGCTCAGTTTCGCGAAGACTGGGATGTCTACTGATTCTCTGAGTGCCTTGGCTATCTCTGTATGGCCACCGACGTAATGTGTACTAAACTCGATGCCATGTACACCCTTCTCCTCTATCTTCGGTGCAAGTGATGCCACTTCTTCTGGAGTATAGCCCACACTGGCTAGCACGGGAAGACCTGCCCCGAGTGCAATCTCATATTCTTTCTCATACCATCTCTCGAACGGCAACTCACTCCAGAGCTCTGCGTTGAGAATCCCCCGCCTCGAAACAATCCTCCCACGACCAATGGCTGCCATGTTGGGCCTTGGAACCTCTGCGGGCTTGACGCTGACAGTCTTCGCTACTAGTCCTCCTGCTCCACCTGCCGCCGCGTTGAGCAGAGTCATGCCGTCTCTAGAGGTGGGTCCTGCAGCGGTGAAGACAGGGTTTCGGAACTTCAGCCCCGCTATCTCAACCCGAAGATCTGCCATCCAGATTACTCCTTCGCCAACATTTTTCGCTTGCCTAGATCTTTCGCGACATATTCCAACTCTAATTCCATGAGTTTCGACTTCTTGGGGAATCCTGTTTCCCGATCACAACCCCGGAAGTCATAGTATTCATCAAGCATCTCATCTATATCTGGTAGTCCTCCCTTTGAAGGCCCAGTCGGCATAGGCTCCTCCTTGAGCCTGATTGGAAGGTTCTCCTCCTTTCGAGTTACTCCAAGTCTGTGGTTATAGGCTCTCCGTAGGTGGGAGATGCGTTCTGCGGCCTGTTTGACAAACTTGAGATTGGACCATTCCTGCATGCCTGTGAGCGGTGCTATGACATTCTCAAAGGTATCAAAGTAGAATACAGGAGGCCACATCGTTCCATATTTGCAGATCACTGCGCTATCCACAAGCGCATATAGGTCTTCGATGTCCTTGACAACCTCTCCCTTGTGTTTGGGTGACATTATGTCAAGGATGGCTTCGGTCTTCTCCTTGCCGAACCTCCTCTCGACGATGTCTGGGTATCCTAGTTCCTCAAGGCTCGATAGACTTCTTAGATGGTCAGCACCTCGGACATTGGTAGCGTACGTGAGACCTATCGATTGGTGAGCTCTTGGGTCTTGGCCAGACGCTTCGAGGCCCTTTACGTGCACTGCATATTTCCAGGCATCGCCTCCAATAATCTCCGCAGCCTTCCTGACTCCCTTTGAAAGCACGTCTCCGAAGCCCTCTCTCTTCGCTATCTGTTCTACAAGCTCGACCATCGAGTCGACATTGCCCCATGAGAGGTCCAGACCGTCCGTGTCTTTCTCAGTTATGATGCCTTTCTCCCAGAGTTCCATGGCGAATCCAATGGACTTTCCGCAAGATATTGTATCCATTCCAAGTTGGTCACACCTAGTGCCCATGTGGAATATTGACTCGATATCATTGTTCAGACAATTCGATCCAAATGCCATCAAAGACTCGTATTCCGGGCCCCCAGCAGGGCCATATGCGAATTTTCCTTCTTTCACACGATATATGTACTTACAACCGATGGCACAGCCGTGACAGGCCTCTTGTCCAACTCTGTATTTTTCGGCAATGGTTTCTGGGCCAATGTCATCAGCATCATCATAGAAACCAGTCCAGTGGTTCTTTGTCGGCAATCTGCCGATCTCGTTGATTACGGCAACAAGATCAGTCGTGCCATAATTCCGCAGCGATCCCAGAGAGTCAGTCCAGAGGGGATCGTTGAGTTTCTCCATCTCCCTGTCGTTGGCCTCTAGGTACTTGTCCATATCATGTGCCTCAAGACCCAAAGCCCCCGTTGCTGCTATGCCCTTCACGTTCTTGGAGCCCATAACGGTCCCCAGACCAGCACGTCCAGCTGCACGATAGATGTCAACCGTTATGCAAGAATAGAGCACGCCATTCTCTGCAGCCGGACCGATGATTGCAGTCTTCAGGTCTGGGTCCTTGTGCTCCTCTCGCATCATGTCGGTGACAACGTTGGTTTCGCGACCCCATAGATCGGATGCGTCCAAAAGCTCAGCTTCTCCATCCCGCAGCAGCAGATAGACTGGTTTAGGGGCTCTTCCACGGAGTATGACGAAGTCGAAACCAGCATACTTGACTTCAGGGCCGAAGAACCCACCTGCATGAGACTCTGCCCAGACTCCGGTGAGTGGTCCCTTTGCAGCAAACATCATCCTGCCAGAGGGTGAGAACATCACTCCAGTTAGAGGCCCCGTACCGAGAACCAGGACATTGTCAGGAGACAGAGGGTCGGTATCTGGTCCTGTACTCTCCCATAGAATCTTGGCCGCAACTCCCGTTCCGCCAAGGTAGAGCCTCGCCCATTCCTTTTCCATCTCACATTTGTGGACCTTCCCCTTCGTGAGGTCGATGTCTGCGTAGTGGCCTGCATAACCTTTGTATGGAAACGTCATTGCTGTGCCTCCTGTGATTCATGGTCGTAGACCTGTGTGAGCACTTGGATTCCCTGTTTCCGCTGCACAAGTCCTTCAGTTGTTGCTCCGATGAACTTGATTGCTCCGTAGTCGCATGCTTTCACGCATGCAGGATCGCCCTGACAGAGATCACACTTACCGGCTCTCTTGGTCAGAGGGTCTATCTCAATCCCACCATAGATGCAGGCTGTGACACAGTTCATGCAGCCTATACATTCATCCTTCTCCACGTAGAGAATCCCATTCTTGTTCTCAATGATGGCGTCTGTTGGGCAGGCAGCCTTGCAGAGCGGGGCCTCGCATTGTAGGCAGACCATGGGTACTATCAGCGCGTGGGTTTCGTCTTTCAGTATCCGTATCAGTGACCTAGCAGGATTGAATGACTTTGTGTGAACTATCGAACATGCAATCTCGCAGTTCCGACAACCCGTGCAAGCGTTTGCTTCGATAGATAGAATGCTCTTCAAACCTCTCGGATTCTCCTTCCTAGTTCGTGGCCCTTCACCGTGTTTCAGTTCGGCCCTTTAAGTTGTTGCCATTGACTAAGGGCGCAATCGGACTGCTTCGTGCTCAAGGAAACTACGAAGGAATTTGGTAATGCTCAGGTATAATAGCATCATAGCCTCGCATTACTGATGACCCGGACCTATGGGCACAAGAACACAACCTCGGATAAGACATAAGGATTATGAACACTTATTAGGAACTATTAGGAATCACGTAATTGACTCTGTTGTCACTTCTCGGGAAATGTGATTGACATGGGGAAAGATAGGAAGCGTTTCAGAGAAATCGCGGACTCCATGTTAATCCCCGTCTTGGATTTCAATCTTGACTTTTATCTAGAGTATGCCAATGCCAGTGCACTAGAACTCTTTGGAATGGATGAAACCGACATCAGAAGGGGAGTACATCTTGACACCTTGGTGGCCAATGAGCAGATAGAACTGGTTCATCGAGGTTTGAATGCACTCCAGGATGGCGCAAAGCCCACCTCTCTGAGTCTCAGAGTAGTCAGAAAGGACGGTGTGCACGTCCCAACTCAAGTGTATTCAGACAGAATACTGACTGATGGGAAGTTGTCTGGCTTTGTGGCCTACTTGGTGGATCTCTCACGGAGGGTTGCCGTAGAGGAGAAGATTCGTGAGAGGATTGATCTACTGGAGTATATCGTAGAATACTCAAGCTTCAATGGAATAATGATTATTGATGATAAGTACCGATTTGAATATGTAAACGACAAGCTCTGCGATATCGTGGGAGTTCGGCGTGCAGAACTCCTAGGAAGCGACTTCCGTCAGTATGTTCATCCTGATAGTCTGGACATGGTGGCTGAGCGCTATGAAAAGCGACAGAGAGGCGAGAAGATCCCATCCACGTATGAGTTCAAGATTCGCCGAGCTGATGGCACTCCCCGCGATGTGCGTGTTCACGTAAGCACGATGACTGGACGTGATAGTAGAGTAAAGTCAGTTACCCAGCTCATGGACATAACTGATCAGAAAGTACACCAGCAAATGCTCGAGGAGTCCGAACGGAACTACCGCCAACTCGTAGAAACAATGACTGCAGGAATGGGTGTAGACGACGAAGATGGCAGAATCATCTATACCAATGCCGCCTTGAACGAGATGTTGGGATATGAGAAGGGAGAGCTAGTCGGCACCGAGAATAGTTCGATACTCCATGGGCTGACGAAGGAGAAACAGCTGGAAAGGAAGGCTGCCAGGAGAAAGGGTGAGGTGGAGCACTACGAGGCGAAGCTGATTCACAAGTCGGGAGAGTTAATCCCGGTAATGGTGTCCGCGGCACCCATTCACAATCCCGATGGAAAGTACACTGGCAGTTTTGCCATATTCACTGAGGTAACTGAATTGAAGTCGGCAGAGGACGAGGTGCGCTTTCTGCTTGATCTTCTGATGCATGATGTCGGAAACCAGATGCAACTGATAATTGCAGGAGGTGGCTTTCTCCAAGACGACTGCACTTCAGACGAGGTCATGAGAGCCAAGCGGTACATACTCGACGGCGCCGACAGATGCCTTGATCTCATCACGAAGGTGAGGAAAGCCGAGGCATCCAAGCAGGAGAGTGTATCTCCAGTGAATCTCTCCCCCATCCTCAGGAAGGAAGTCAAACACTTATCCGAACAGTACTCTGTTACTCCTAGTATGGTTGGGGTGCCAGAACGAATGATTGTGATGGCTGACAGTGCGCTCTCTCAACTCTTGTGGAACCTGCTTGAGAACGGTGTGAAGCATAATTCTAAACTGGAGCGCAGTCTGTGGATTAGAGGCAAGAAGAAAGGAGATACCTTCAGTCTGAGTATCTCCGACAACGGGCCCGGTCTCACTGCCTCGAAGAAGAAGGCCATTCTTGATGCAGAGCGAAGATACGGAGGCGTTGGTCTGCATCTAGTAAGGCGTCTCGCCGAGAAGTACGATGCAGAACTGACTGTGGGAGACAGAGTAGCCGGTCGTCCGAAACAGGGACTTGACGTGACCATCAAGTTCAGACTTGCAGACCCTTCGTAATCATGAGGGGCTCACCCCATAGACCACAACCATTATGACCTAGACCAGATATGTGTGCATTTGGGTCATCGACTTGAAATCTGCAAGATCCGTTCTCATCAAGAATGGCTATGTTCTAACTCTGGATAAGACGCGCAGGATAATCGCTGACGGTGCTGTCCATATAGAAGATGGCAAAATCAACAGTGTCGGAAAGACCGAAGAGCTCAGCGACACAAAGGCGGAGCTCATTCTTGATGCAAGAAACATGATTGTCATGCCTGGGCTTATCGACACTCACGTTCATCTCGCCCAGGCACTCATTAGAGGCTGTGCCGACGATGTATCTCTCGTTGACTGGCTTAAGAGCTATGTTTGGGTGCTTCAAGGCAATTTCACTGGCGATGACGGCAAGGTGTCTGCGGAGCTATGCATGGCGGAGATGATTAGAACTGGGACCACTTCGTTCCTAGAATGCATGATTCACACTCGCTATGGCTTTGACAAGATTGCAGAGTCGGTAGAGAAGGTCGGCATGCGTGGTGCTCTGTCCAAGATTGTGATGGACTCAACCGGCTATGCCGATAGCGAGGACATCATGTATCACGGCATGATTGAAGATCGTGACGCGTGCTTGGAGGAAACCGACAGAATGTACTCCAAGTGGCATGGGAAAGCGGATGGCCGTCTACAGGTGTGGTATGGATTGCGTTCTCTTGGCGCGGTCACTCCCGACTTGTTCAAAGAAGTAGTTCGACTGAGCAGAGAGAAGGACACACGGATGACCATGCACTTGGGAGAGGTCGTGGATGATGTAAGATTTGTCCGAAACAACTTTGAGATGGGTCTTACTGAGTTTGCTCAAGAGATGGGGCTACTTGGGCCCGACATGGTCTTCGCGCATGGTATACATCTTGATGATGCCGACCTGAATCGCCTGGCTGTAACCCAGTCGAATATCTCACATTGTCCAGCAAGCAACATGAAGCTAGCTTCAGGCTTTGCCAGAGTCCCTGAGATGCTGGAGCTGGGAGTGCCTGTGTCGCTGGGTTGCGATGGAGGACCCAGCAACAACACCTATGACATGATCCGGGAGTTGCGATTGGCCGCACTGATTCACAAAGCCAAGGCCGATGACCCTCTTGTAGTGACTGCTGAGCAGGCAATTGAGATGGCAACACTGGGCGGCGCCAAAGCCATGGGTATTGCTGAAACGGTGGGGTCTCTCGAGCCAGGAAAACTGGCAGATATCATCTTGGTCGACATGAATGATCTTGGCCTGACTCCCAACACGAACCCGGTTTCGAACCTTGTCTATTCGGGAAGTGGCTATGCAGTTGACACTGTGATGGTCAATGGCCGTCTCTTGATGCAGGGCAAGAAGCTCCTCACACTCGATGAGGAGAGTGTGATTCAGCGAGCGCGTGAACATAATCAATCACTCATGGAAAGGGCTGATGTCAAGATTACACCCAAGTGGCCATTGGATTAGTCCAAGGACTCCATACTATGCGATGATAGCCTCACGCTCGAATAGCTTGGCACCAATTACCAGGAATACTAGCGCAAACGCAAGCATGTAGACCACATTTCCGAGGAGGCTGGCTGGCGTAGCCACACCAGAGAGCACACCGTTGAGGAACAGAATCGCATGACTGAATGGTATCGAAAGGACGAAGACACCAAACACGCCTCCGTACTGAAGTATACTTCCGGTGAAGCCCAGGATACCTATCACCATAGTAGGAATCAAGAGTATGAGATTGTTGATGGATTCGGCAGTGGCCTGATCCCGCGCAAGACTCGACACCACAATCCCGATGCTAATTGCGCAGATAAGGATAAGCAGCTGACAGAAGAATATGAGCGGGATGGCTGACGAATTGACAGTATAGAGGTTGACATAGTAGGCCATTGCTGCGGGAGGAAGGCCTACCGCTCGTACTTCTATTGACCAATTGTAAATCAAGATACCGAACACTGTGAAGATTGAGTAGAGCATCGTGAGCGCAAGTCCCGCAATCAGTTTGGCAATGAGAATGCTGACCCTGCTCATCGGAACTACGAGAAGCGCCTCTAGTGTGTGTTTCTCTCTCTCCCCTGCAAATGACTGCCCGACATATGGTGATGGTGCCATCACAGACACTATCATTACCAAGAATATGGCAAGGGAGTGCCCGTATGTCGCTTCAGGGGTGATAGTGTACCAGTCCACACGAAGGTTTCTGATAACTACTATCTCGTTAATGACTTGTTTCGCAAATGCGTCAATCCTCTGCGCTGCAGCCGTTGCCCTGAAGTTGCCTGTGTTTACCCAAACAACCAACGTGCTGTTGGTGGACGCTTCCAACTCTTGAGTGAAATTCTCAGGGATTAGAATCCAAACGGATAGGGTCCTGTTGGCAACCATATTGTCACCATCAGATCTTGTGACATTCAGCAGTTCTTCGATAAGGAGTGGTGTCATGTTCCCCTCGATAGCACTATAGAGAGTGTTCCCCCAAATGCCTTCATCCTCAAGTGTTATGTAGACAGTTTCAGGCTCGGCACTGGTTTGCGCCACAACAAAGGAGAGGAAGACACCCTCGAACATCCATGCGAAAAGAGGGCTGATCATAAGGCCAAAGATTAGCCACCGGGACCGGAAGAGTGACTTGACCTCCTTCTTGATTAGCCATATCATCTTCCTGTCAGGCCCTTTCCGTACCAGTTTAATCACCTTTCCTCTTACTGCTCGTATACGCCTTCACCTGTGACAAGCCCCATGAAGACCTCCTCCAAGTCTGCAGCCTTGAATTCCTTCTCCAGCTCGCTTGGCTTCCCTACTGCCACGAGATTGCCCTCGTTCAAGATTCCCACACGATCACACAACTCGGCGACCTCATTCAAGTCGTGTGTCGTAAGGATGATTGTCCTCTTCTGTTCAGAACTCAACTTCTTCAACACATTACGGACAACACGTGCACCTATCGTATCGACTCCAGTAGTCGGCTCGTCCATGAACACAATCTCAGGTTCTATTATCAGTGCTCTAGCAACCAGCACCTTTCGTTTCATTCCGCCGCTGAATCCTTTGACTTGATAATCCTCCTTCTCGCGAAGACCGACCGTGTCCAGCAATCTGTCAGCTCTGTTGTGAAGATCGTCGTCAGGAATACCATAGAGGCCTCCATAGTAGACCAGATTCTCTCGAGCTGTGAGCCGCTCATAGATTCCGGCCTCTTGAGGGAGTAGTGACACTCTCTCACGGATGTAGTCAATATCCTGCGTGACATCACGTCCCAAGACCCAAGCATTTCCTGCGGTCGGTGCAAGTAGACCAATTAGGATTCTGATGAGTGTGGTCTTGCCAGCCCCGTTGGGGCCGAGGAGCCCGAACACTTCTCCGCGACCAATCTCCATACTCACTTTGTCAAGTGCAACAACTTCGCGTTTCTTACCCTTTTCGAAGATCTTCGTCAGAGATTCAGTCCGAATCACAGTATCGGTCATAGCGCAGTTGCTCCTCGTTTGGCAGGGCTCTCTCATCTACTTCACATGTTCTACGAGAGGGAATGGTGGCTCCCCCTTTATTCCCTTAAGGAACTCGAATGCTTTTCTTGTGTTCTCTTCCTCTCCTGATATGAACAACGTCACCGAGCCTTCAGCCCCGTTTATCCCTCCAGCAGAGATGGGCATTGCTGATACTTCAAACAGTGCATCT
This sequence comes from Promethearchaeota archaeon, assembly GCA_048939905.1. GTDB lineage: Archaea > Asgardarchaeota > Thorarchaeia > Thorarchaeales > Thorarchaeaceae > SMTZ1-83. The sequence continues at coordinate 5,575 of JBHLPB010000003.1, read as the reverse complement.
AGTGCCTCAATCTCTGTGAAAGCAGTGGCTCCGGGAATTGAGATTACACCCACTGGTGTACCAATAGCATAGTCCCAGTCGTCCATTCCGAACTCGTTGCGAAAGTCATCATATAGTGCAGGGATGCATTTCTCGAGGCCAACGGGCATGATTACCGTGATGTTCCGAGCGGCTGCAGGACTCATGAAGGTCCCCACAGTGCCTCCTGTACGACTCGCCAGTAATACAATCGGAACATAGTTTGCATCAAGGGCGTTTGCACTCTTGATGATCACGTCGCCTGGCCCCAGCTCGTCAAGCACATCAATCACCTTCTTTCCTTTGATATGCTTACCCTTGTGAAAGATCGCATCAGAGGACCGAATGTCCCTGTTCGTCACAGAGAGTCCCTTTGGAACTACGAGGCCAGCTATATGCTTGGTCTTGTCGTAGTTTCCAAGCATCTCTTCGACAAGATACGCAGAGGTTGTACCAAGAGTCACACAGAGATACCCGCTCTTTATGGCTCCCTGCACTGCATCTGTCGCCAGGAGTCCCTTGGCAATAAGCCGTTTGCTCTCAGCTACCGTGAGAGTTACTAGGAGCTTCTTCATCTCGGTTCAAATGATAGCGACCACCAGCTCCGATTAAAGATTTGGTTCGGCGACTATCGGTCGAAGCCCACGGACTTCATGATTTCGCAGCATCAATCGCGAAGCCTTTATCGGAGAAGACTCGTGTACAGTTGGCTGAGCTGCATGCACAGTCTATCCAGCAAAGCATTGGAGGATTTGATTCAGGCGACGCTAGGCCATGAAGGACTTGTCTCATCAATGGCCATTGATGGAATGCATGTTGCGAAACTTGTAGGTTCATTACTACATGGAGTATCGTCTACCGAATCAAGAGTGCTTCAACTGGCTTCCGCCCGGCTTGGATATCGCCATGTTGCTCTCGGATGGGATGACGTCAAGGCCAAATCTGATGAAGCCCTCACCAACGAATTGTCAATGTTCAGTCAAGCTGTTGATATCCTCGTGACTGGTTTCATAGATCGGGAAACACTGGGGGCTGGTCGTGCAATCACAGAAGAATTCGCAAGAATCTCTGAAGTCCCCACGATCAGCTTGGCTGACGAAGTCTTCGCTCCGCAGCCGGCACTCGGTGTGGCGGCTTCATTCTGGGAACACCTTGGCGGCTTGAAAGGCAAGAGGATTGCAGTCTGTTGGGGATTCGGATCGAAGTTCGTTTTGCCGAATACGGCTCATAGCTTACTTCTTATTCTCGCGTCACTGGGTGCAGATGTCGTTCTAGCTTCACCGCCTGACTTCTCCTTGCTGAAACGGGTCACTCGTGATGCCAGTGAGCGGGCTACTCAATCTGGCGCTATCTTCGAGGAGTCTGCAGAGTTGGAGGAAACCGTTCAGACTGTAGACGCTGTGTTTGCAGCAAATTGGTGTCGACTCGATAACTACAGCCATCCAGAGAGAAACGCAGACCACGCATCACGATTTCGGGACTGGTACTTCAAAGATGAAGCCCTTCCCAGCAATTGCGCATTTCTAACGGAACCCTCAGTGCAAAAGGATCTTCTTCTTGATGCAAGACTCTGGAAATCTGATCGAAATCTGACAAGGAGCTGGATTTTGAAACGGTTGCAGGCTCTCATCGCCTCAATTCAACAGGTGGAAGGAGGCCCCGAGAGTGGGAAGCATTCAGCTCTTATCTAGCATTAAGCCATCTCGCAGACCTTTTATCGACTGCCCACAATAGGCGAGCGACCATGTGGAAGTTCTTCAGACCCGACTCGCTTAGAGTCTGGAAAGATCCGGAAACGATTCGCAGACTAAGAAGATACAGAGGGATTATCGATCAGGAACGAGTGGCAAAGTACCTCCTATCGAGAGACCTAGAATGCGACACGCCACTTGATGAATCCGCCGAGGAACTCTGGGATGTGCACTCTGAGCTGTCTCAGAGGCACAAGATGTACTTGGACAAGGTGGACTCAGGTGAACCACGCGCTACCCTCAAAGAGAGGACGACGGTTTCCTTTCTAGACCTGAAGATTGAGCTTGCTAACAGAGTGCTCTCAGAGTGTCACTTCTGTGAGCGCAAGTGCGGCGCAGATAGGACTCGTGACGAGAAGGGATGGTGCAAGCTTGGGAGCGAGTCTCGTGTTTCGTCGGCCTTCCTGCATACTGGAGAGGAGGCTCCGTTGGTTCCCAGTGGTACGATCTTCTTCTCCTCGTGTTGCTTCGGTTGTGTGTTCTGTCAGAACAACGACATTTCCACGAACCCCAATTCGGGTCATGTCGTAGATGTGAAGAAGCTAGCGGCGGTCGCCGAGACCCTCTTCAGAGACGGGGCTTTGAACATAAACTACGTGGGCGGTGACCCCATCCCCAACACTCACACTATACTCGGATCGATGAAGTACCTCACTTCAAACGTGACACAGCTCTGGAACTCAAACCTCTACTGCTCCCAAGACACCATGCGTCTGCTCGCCGATGTCTTCGATGTATGGCTGCCAGATTTCAAGTATGGAAACCCCGAATGTGCCGAACGACTCTCAGGCGTGAAGGACTATTTCAGCATAGTCTCAAGGAATCATCTGATTGCTTACAGTCATGGAGAAGTGATCATACGACACTTGGTCATGCCCAATCATCTGGACTGTTGTACTAACCCCATTCTCGAGTGGGTCGCTGAGAACATGCCTGACTGCATGGTGAACATCATGGGGCAATATCGACCAGAACACAAGGTTCTATGGGAGAAGGACAAATTTCATGACATAGCTAGGGGAGTCAGCAGGGAAGAGATGCAAGAAGCGTTTGAAAAGGCCGACGAGCTCGGAATCTGTTGGAGACCGGTCAGTTGAGTGCCGCTTCGATATGACTCAGTCATTGAACACCGATTTGAAACTCGTTCAGGTCACAAGATTCTAAAGAGAATCCCAACGCTCTTGCACTGCAATGTGTCTGGCAGTGCCGGGACTCGTCAAGAGTATTGACGGCGATTACGCGGATGTAGATTTCGGAGGTGTGCGGAAGAGGGTGTGTGTATCTCTTCTGCCGGCGGTGCAGGAGGGGGAGTACGTTATTGTCCACACTGGATATGCTATCGAGCGAATCGACGAAGACGAAGCAAGGAAACGGCTTGAGCTCTGGGAAGAGATGGCATTACAGTCTGAGAATGTGGATTAATCATTCAATCGTCGAAGTCGTACATGCAGCTTTCTTCGGCAACTGAATACCCCTTCTGCGCAGGATAGGTACTTATAATCCGCTGCCAGATTGACAGCACAGTTGGGGCATCCCGATGAAACCGGTCTATTTCCTGTTGCCCGCCTACAACGAAGAGGAGAACCTCCCGGCGTTGTTTCATGCGATAGCACAGGCGGCTCATGAGTATCAAATCATACTCATCAATGACGGGTCCACCGATACGACTGGTGACATCGCGCATGAACATGCCAAGCGGATGCCAGTAACTGTATTGAACCATGAAGCGAACCAAGGCTTGGGAGCCGCATTGAAAACAGGCATCTCCTACATTGTAGGAAATGGAAGCGACGGCTCGGCTGTTGTCACAATGGATTCAGACCTTACTCATGACCCGGCATTAGTGCCTGACATGGTTTCTGAGCTCAGCAAGGGCTACGATGTCGTTGTGCGTTCACGCTACGTTCCAGGAGGTCAGCAACTCAATCTCCCATTTCATCGTCGTATCCTTGGCAGGGCTATCAACATTCTGCTTCGTCTAAGAGGAAGCAGTGCCAGAGACAGCACCTCTGGATTCCGATGCATCAGTATTGAAGCACTCCGCCGCTCGGTTGAGATGTTCGGAGATTCCTTCATCACTACAGTGGAGTTCACCTCCACAGCGCAGATTCTGATGCGGCTTCAAGCTGCGGGGGCAAGAATAAAGGAGTTGCCGGTCAGCCTAGATTATAGAAGGAAGATGGGTCTGAGCAAGATGAACATCCCTCGGACTATCCGGGCTTACATCAGGTATCTCCAGCAATCCTGAGGGATTGACTCCTCCCTGATGCCGCCTACTGAATGGTTGGTGAAGCGAATGGAAACGAAGCGCGATTCACTGCAATCTCCGAATGCGTCAGTACCCCAGCTTTCAGAACCAACCAGCATTCCTCTGCTTGCGGTTTCTCTAATAGCGGCCAACATGATTCCTCCATTGGTTCTCCGTTCGGTCGGCGGCACAATGTATCACTTCTTCACGACGCTATCTCTTTGGTCCGCTTTCTATGTGGCTACGCTTGCAGTTCTGTTCCGTGTGCAGCGAGCCGAATTGTCTTCGCCTCTCTCAGTCAACTCAAAGCATACACTTGGAGCCCTCACAGTTGTTACGCTTGTTCCGAGAATGGCTTGGTTGGGTGTGGGGACTCTCATATCACTGGATGCGCTGTGGTACATCGACTATGGCAAGTTCATGGCGCAAGGCCTAATGCCCTACGCAGATTTCTTCTTCCCATATCCTCCTGTCTTCGGCTACGTGATCTACGCCGTGTACCAAGCTGCGCCGGCAGTGGATAGCTTCAGAGTGCTGTCAATAGCCTTCGACCTCGCAATAGTAATGGTTCTCTGGACCATGTCAAAGTTCAAAGCAGTCTCAGGCCCGGGCGTTCTTCTCCCGTTAGCTTACGCTCTGTTGCCTTTCTCGATTATTGAATCTGGGTTCAATGGCCACTTTGAACCGATAGCCAATCTCTTTATCCTTCTCGGAATCTGGTGCATCATCAAGGGACGGGACCAAGCTAGCGCGATTCTGGTAGGACTCGGTGCTGCCACCAAGACCTATGCGATATTCCTAATTCCTATATTGCTCCTGAACATCAAGGAGCATCGGAAGAAGGCGAAGTTTGTCTTTCTAGCATTACTTGCAATGTATTTGACCTTCGTTCCTTTCTCAATCTCGGTGTGGCTCAGAGGCGATTTCCTACTTCCTGGAACCGCAATGCCTGGACTGTCCACGGGATTCTTGGACGCCACTCTTGGATTCATTAGCCGACTCGGACCGACGGAGTTCATTGCCATTATCGTGGTTGCGTTCTGCATAGTCCTACTGATGGCCGTAATCTCAGCTAGATCTGTTTCCCTACTGGAGAGTTTCAGGACTGCTCTGCTATATGACATCCTTACCGCTGGCTTTGCTGCCTTTCTTGTAATAATGATTCTACTCACCTGGATCTATCCCTTTCTTGACCCGGGAATTGGTGTGTATTGGAGATATCCCACTGACATTGCCTTTGCGAAGGGAGCTTCTGCCGCTGCTGGCACTGTGCTGATGATGCGGTTGGCGTGGGGGCGCTGGAGGACTAGTCCAGGAAGGCACGTTTCGAACTTCCAACTCAGTATGTTGGCGGCATTTGTGCTTATGCTGTTACTCTCAATGTCGAGGGACGTCTTCTATGGATGGTACTTGTTATGGGCCATTCCACCTCTATTTGCCTTGCGCGATCGACGACTCCTCTATATAGCACTGGCATCGATGCTCTTCATCTATCCAAGTTATCTTGATTTTCTAAAGCCTGTTCTCTTTTTTCTCGTCTTTCTTTTGCAATTGCAGG